>JBDOKN010000044.1:0-1288 GCA_039833665.1 Methanocaldococcus sp. | reverse complement strand
ATAGTTATGTATCCAGTATGTCCAATCATCCTTGTTGATGGTCTAACACCTTTCTCGGAAATCTCAATCTCCCTCTCAACAATCTCATATGTGTGGATATCCCAAAACCCTTCCTCTTTAAGCTTCTCAACTGTTTTTTTAACCTGTTCTATGTATGGTAAATAAGTTACAATCCTCCCCCTCTTTTTATTCAAAACCTTTTTTGCATTCTCTACAACATTCCAAGGGTCTGGTAAATCTAAGACAATAACATCAACATCCTTCTCGTCTATCTTTTCCCTAACATCACCAATTTTTTGTATAACGTTAAATAATCCATTTTCAACCTCAATTTCATCCTCGTCATCAAATTCCTCATCTAACCCAATAATCTTCTGCCCTTTTTTAATAGCTCCTACTCTTAAAAGGTTTTTTCTCGCTACTTTGGCAAATTCAGGTCTTATATCATAGGTTATAACTTTCCCTGTTTTACCAACAGCATTTGATAGATACATAGTTAAAGCTCCTGAACCAGTTCCTGCCTCAACTACTGTTTCCCCCTCTCTAATTCCAGCCCTTGCTATAATAAACCCAATATCTTTTGGTAATAAAGTAGTTACTGTCCTTTTCATCCTCTTTAATATATCAAACATTGTTGGCTCAACCAAATAAAATTTATATCCTTTATGGGATTCTAAAATTTTTCCTTCCTCAACATCTCTCATATCTACAACTCCTAAATCTGTTCCGAACTTCTCAACATTCTTTTTTAATAAATACCTCTTCCCTCTCTCATCTACTAACAATTTATAGGCAAACATGATATCACTCTATAATTAGCTTTGTCTGTTTTGATTTATTCAATATTCTTTTACACGTTTTCCAGTGAGTTCTTGCAATGTCTGGAAGTTTCTTATGCTTTTTAAAGTAATCTTCAAGGAATTTTATGGTTTTTGGGTCTGATGGATAACCACTCCCAATGTCTCCATAAATTTTTTTGTAGTTGTCTATTATCTCATCCCTCTCTGCCTTTGCTATTATTGAAGCGGCTGAAACAATGGGATATTTGGCATCTGCCTTATGCTCAGCTATAATTTTAACATTTAAATTTCTTTCCTTAATTATATCCTTTAACCTCTCTTTAAAACTATCTTCAAATTTTTTAGTGTTTGTGCTACACGCATCAATATAAATTTCAATATTATCATCTTTTATATCCAATTTTTTTATCAAATTTTTAGTAATCTCAGAAAAGGCATTAATTTCAATTTCATTTAAGTTTATTGAGTTCATTAACTCATTTATTTTC
>JBDOKN010000043.1:0-1834 GCA_039833665.1 Methanocaldococcus sp. | reverse complement strand
AAAAAATTAAAATCGACTGAAAGGATAATATATAAATTCTCTCATGAAGTATAAATTTGGTTAAATATATTTTATTAATTCCCTTATTGCTTCTTCTACATTCTTTGCTTTAACAACACCAGAAGCTAATAAAACGCCCTCAGCTCCTAAATCGAGGGCTGCTTTAACATCCTCCCCCTTAGATATTCCAGCTCCACATAGAACTTTAACATCTTTGTTTATCTCTTTAACTGCCTTAACAGTTCCTTCAACAATCTCTGGATTTGCCTTTGAGACAGGGATTCCAGTTCCTATAAGCTCCGGTGGTTCAACAGCAATATAATCAGGATTTAATGTTGCAACTGCTTTGGAAGTGTTTATATTATTTGTGCAAACAATTGTTTCCAATCCTAAATTTTTGCATTTATTTATAACTGCCTCAATATCAGCCAATAGCATCCTCTTCTCTGAGTGGTTTATTAAACTCCCCCTGCAACCACAATCTTTAACTGCCTCAGCCAATATATGCCCCGTATGACTTCCTGGATTTATGTTGTCAATATGTTGAGCATAAACTGGAATGTTGGTGTTTTCAACAATCATCCTCAAATCTACAAATTGAGGAGCCACTCCAATAGTGATTCCACTTTCCTCACTAACTTTCTCAGCAATTTTTGCTATCTCCAAACCTTTATTTCCAATACTCTCCTTGTATGTCTTGTAATTAATTACTATCAACATATCCCTCACCGTGAGAACATGATTGTTCAGATAGATGATTATTTTATAGGGATGGTATTTAAAGGTAATCAATTGGTTAGGAATACAATCCCTTTAAGAGGGGATGAAGTATTTAATTTCATGAATGGAAAGGTTATTGACAATCCAAAAGAAGAATATTTGAAAGTGGCTGAAATTATATTAAAACTGTATTTTGCAGAGTTTGATGATAAAGAAGCAAGAAAATTAATAAATTATAAATTAGAAGTTTCCGCCTTTACAAAAAAGGTTTTAGATGTTGTTAAAGATATAGAATTTGGGGAGGTATTGACTTATGGAGATATAGCCAAAAAACTAAACACTTCACCAAGAGCCGTTGGAATGGCATTAAAAAGAAATCCATTACCTTTAATTATTCCCTGCCACAGGGTTGTTGCTAAAAATTCTTTGGGGGGCTATTCTTATGGTTTGGATAAGAAAAAATTTATCTTAGAAAGGGAAAGATTAATGAAATTATTTAAACATTCAAAATGAAGTTTGAACTCCTCTAATGGAGGTCATCAATCCCTTTATGTATTCCAAAATATTTTGAAAAGGACTATAAAAAATTTTTAAGGTTCGAGAATATGATAATAAGAAAATTTACATCTAAGGATTTGGACGATGTTGAGGAGATTGAGAGGGAGGCATTTAAAAATCCCTATCCAACAAGCTTAATTTTAGGATTTTGGTCAATGTATCCAAACTGTTTTTATGTGGCAGAGTTTAATGGAAGAGTTGTTGGGTATATTTTGGGTAGCATGGATTGGGGAAATGGACATATTGTTTCATTAGCTGTAAAAAAAGAATTTAGAGGTTTAGGTATTGGAACAGCCCTATTAAAAACTTTGGAGAACTATTATTTTAATATTGCAAATTGTAATTACATAGTTTTGGAGGTTAGGGTCTCAAATGTCGTTGCAAGAAAATTTTATTATAAAATGGGATATAAAGATAGAAAACTCCTTCCAGAATACTATGAAGATGGGGAAGATGCCATACTAATGATAAAAAAGAAACCAAATGCTAAAGGACCATTAATAATAACGTTATGGTGATTCCATTGCAATTTTATAAAGAGGAGAGTTTTAAAAAA
>JBDOKN010000042.1:0-2190 GCA_039833665.1 Methanocaldococcus sp. | reverse complement strand
TCGAATTAGAGTTGGAGATTATAGGATTGGTTTTAAATGTGAAAATGGAAAAAAATTGTATTTTATAGAGTTCTACATAGAAAACAAATATACAAAAAATTTCCATAAATAAAAATTTTTGAGGGTTTAAATGTCAGGGATTATTGAAGTTATTTATGAGGATGGGGGTTTTAAAGCCATTAAAACCATTAAAAATAAAGAATAAAAAGAGATTATATTTAAAATAATTAAACATTAATCTCCAAACTCTTACAAATATCTAAGATTTTATCTTTACTCAATTCTTCTATCTTATAATATTTAAATCCAAATCTATTGGCTATCTCTCTCCCAATCCCTATTTTTATAAATGATTGTGGCTCTGTATCAATCAATATAACATTAATGCCCTTCTCAGCTATCTTCTCGCATGCATCAAAGACCTCTTTAACATAATCCCCTTTAACAGCTACATTTGGCTTGAAATCACTAATTACAATCATTATTGGGATTATGTTTGGGTTTTTTCTAAGCTCTCTATCAAAGACCTCATAGCTCTTAATAAATGCATCAGCTAATGGAGTTTTTCCTCCGGTAGGTAAATCTTTTAGCAATTTTTCTCCTAACTCTACTGAGGATGTAAATGGCAAGATTAACTCAGCTCTATCCTTTCTAAATGCAATCATCCCGATTTTATTCCTCTTTTGATATGCATCTAAGAGTAGAGATATTACAGCTCCCTTAGCAGCTTCCATTCTTCTCATTGCTCCCATTGAACCACTTGCATCAACAACAAATAATATATGGGAAGATATCTTCCTCTGCCTAACTTTCTCAACAATATCCTCTTTTTCTAAGTAGATAGCTAATTTTTTATCTGCCTTTTCTCTTCTCTTTTTTTGATGTATTGCCGCTCTTCTAAATGTTGCATCGAAGGCAATATCGGTGGTTTTATCCTTTGGGAGCTTAAATTTAACATACCTTCCTCTTCTGCTGTAGCTTTTAATATGCCTTCCAGAGCTATATCTATGGATATTATCTTTAAGTTTGAATTGTATAAGCTTAGGATTTACCTTAAAACTTTCATCTACACCAAAAGTTTGTTCAAAATCTCCATTTGTATTTTCATTTTGTTTATTTTGATTATTGGAGTTGTCATTATCTTTATTAGATTCATCTTTAAATTTTTCCTCAAACTCATTATTTATTTCATCATGTTTTTTTTTACATCATCTTTTTGTTCTTCTTTCTCTTCCTTATTATTTTGCTGTTTAAATTCATTAATCATCTGCTCCAACTTCTCTTTATTTAGTTGTGGTGGTTCAAACGGCTTTCTTCTCATTCTGTGAGGTAGAGCTAACTCCATAGCTTCTTTAACATCATCTATATTTACTTTTGTCCTTCCATTATATGCGGCTAATGCCTTAGCTGTTCTAACAACGGTTATATCCGCCCTATTTGTTTGAATTCCCAACTCAATGCAAACTTTGGATATAAACTCTAACAAATCATCACTTACCTCAACATCTTTTAAAATCTCTCTTGCTTTAATTATTCTCTCTCTCAATTTGTTCTGCTCATCTTCAAATCTCTTATAAAATGCCTCTGGATTTTCATTGAATTCTTCAACCCTCTTTATAACCTCTACCCTCTCTTTAACATCATTCAGCCCTTCAACATCAACCATTAAACCAAACCTATCCAAAATTTGAGGTCTTAACTCGCCCTCCTCTGGGTTCATAGTCCCTACTAATATAAACCTTGAAGGATGCTTTATCTTAACTCCCTCTCTCTCAATGATGTTCCAACCCATTGCTGCTGCATCTAACAACACATCAATTATGTGGTCATCCAAAAGATTAACTTCATCAATATATAGGATGTTTCTATTTGCCTCTGCTAAAATTCCTGGCTCTAATGCTTTAATTCCTTCTTTTATTGCCTTCTCTATATCCAATGTTCCAATAACCCTATCTTCAGTAGCTCCAATTGGGAGATTAACAACTTTCATCTTCTTTTTTATTATTTTTAATTCTCCTCTCTTTTTCTTTTCTTTGCAGATATCACATAAATCTCCATTTGGGTCGCAGTTGAAGGGACAGCCCTCAACAACCTCAATCTCTGGCAACAAATCAGCTAAAGCTCTAACTGCTGTAGATTTTGCCGTCCCTTTCTCTCCCCTAATTAAAACTCCACCAATCTTTGGATTTA
>JBDOKN010000041.1:0-3386 GCA_039833665.1 Methanocaldococcus sp. | reverse complement strand
CCCTTTTTATAATTATCATTGCGATGTATCCGAAAATTGTAGGAAGTATATAGGATATAAATCTATCTAATAAAGTAACCGCCGCAGCTATTGATGGAGGGATGTCAAAAGCAGAGAATGAAAGAATCATTACTGTATCTGCTGTTCCAAAACCGCTTGGAGTTATTGATAAAACACCAGATAAGAGAGTTATCAAATACACGGTGGCAATACTTACAATGGAGACAATGTAAGAGATAGATAAAAATAACATCCACAATTTTAAAATATCAAAGATATACCACATAACTGATAAGAATATGGCTATAACAACATCCCATCCTCTCTTATTTTTAAAAAATTTCATACTGTTGTAAAACTCCTCAATAGATTGGAGGATTTTTGCCTCGTCATACTTGTATGAGCAATACTTGCAAATAAACTTTGATATTTTTGTAACTGTTTTAATTAATAGTGTTTTGTTTGCTATCAAATATATAATTATTGCAGTTAGTGAAAATAAAAAAATCCATGAAAGGATAAGATACTCTATATACTCAAATCCAGTAATTACAAAGTATCCAATAACAAATAATGTGAAAAATAAAAATATTGCCGTGTCTAAAACTCTCTCAACCACAACTGTAGAAAATGCCAAACCTTGTGGAATCTTTTCAAGTTTTGATAAGTAATAAGCTCTAAATGCCTCTCCTCCTCCTCTCATGGATGGTGTTATGTTATTAATAAACAAACCCATTAAAACAAGTAGAAAGATATTTTTAAAATTTGCAGAATAACCTAAGATTTTAATTATAAATTTCCATCTTGCTGAAAGAATTACAAAAACCAGAATTTGGAGAATAAAAGCAAGAATTAAATATTTTGGATTTGCATTAATAAGTACTTTAATTATTTCATCTAAGCCAATACACGCCATTATTCCCAAAATAAACAAAAAACTAACTATTAACAATATTGTGGATTTAGTTACCCTTATATTCATCAACATCCCTTTAACATCTTTCTAATGTAATTTAAAATTTCATCTCCAACTTCTGCTGTTTTTAATCTTCCTCCCAAATCAGGAGTAACTTTTTTATTTATTAAGCAGTATTTTACCGCCTCTCTAATTATATCTCCTTTCTCTTTCTCCCCAATATAGTCAAAGAGCATAGCCACACTTAATATAGATGCCATTGGATTGGCTATCTTTTTTCCAGCTATATCTGGGGCTGAACCATGCACCGGCTCAAATAACGCCTTTTTATCCCCTATATTTGCAGATGGAGCTAATCCAAGTCCTCCAATTAATGCAGATGCTTCATCTGATAATATATCCCCAAACATGTTTGTTGTAACAATAACATCAAACTTTTCGGGATTTTTTATTAAATTCATGGCTGTTGAATCAACTAAATAATCATCCGCCTCTATATTATAATGTTTTTTTATTTCATTAAAAACCTCTAAGAACAAACCATCAGTAACTCTCAATACATTTGCCTTATGTATGCAAGACACTTTTTTTCTACCGTTTTTTATAGCATATTCAAATGCAAATTTTATTATTCTCTCACTACCCCTTCTCGTTATAATCCTTTCAGCAACTGCCGTATCATCTTCCAATCTTTCTCTACCAACATATAAATCTTCTGTATTTTCTCTTATAATAACCATATCAATATCTTTAACATCTAAATATTTATAATCCACTATTTTTCCAATTAATTGCCCAACCCCAAAGTTGTTTATTGGTCGAACATTAGCATACAAATCAAATAATTTCCTTAAAGTTATTATTGGGCTTTTGTAATTTTTGACCTCTCCAGGTTTTGGTGATGTTATAGCCCCAAATAAAATAACATCTGCCTCCTTAGCTTTCTCTATTGTTTCCTCTGGTAAAGCAGTTCCATATTTTTTTAAGCATTCTAATCCTGCCTCTCCTTCTATTATTTCAAAATCTCCTAACTCATTTAATATTTTTACTGCTTCTGGAATAACCTCTTTCCCTATTCCATCTCCCTCTATAACACATACCTTCACCATAGATGGCACCAAAAACTTTTTTATAATCTTGGGACTATTTTATGCTTTATAAAATTAATAAATATAATGCCATATATTAACATCGATAAGAGGGGTAAAATGGAATATTCAAATGTTCCAAAGTTTATTAGAGAAATTTCAATAAAACAGCACGAGTGGATGAGAGAGTGTATAAAGTTGATAGCAAGTGAAAACATAACAAGTTTGGCTGTTAGGGAAGCGTGTGCTACTGACTTTATGCATAGATACGCTGAAGGATTGCCAGGAAAAAGATTATATCAAGGATGTAAATATATAGACGAAGTTGAAACACTATGTATAAACTTAGCCAAAGAGTTGTTTAGGGCAGGGCATGCAAACGTTCAACCAACAAGTGGAGTCGTTGCCAATTTGGCTGTTTTCTTTGCTGAAACAAAGCCAGGAGATAAGTTGATGGCTTTAAGTGTTCCAGATGGTGGGCATATAAGCCACTGGAAAGTCAGTGCCGCTGGAATTAGAGGATTGAAGGTTATAAATCATCCATTTGACCCAGAAGAGATGAATATTGATGCCGATGCAATGGTTAAAAAAATCTTGGAAGAGAAGCCAAAATTAATATTATTTGGAGGTTCTCTCTTTCCATTCCCTCATCCAGTAGCTGATGCATATGAAGCCGCTCAGGAAGTTGGAGCTAAGATTGCCTATGATGGGGCTCACGTCCTTGGTTTAATAGCCGGAAAGCAATTCCAAGACCCATTGAGGGAGGGAGCAGAGTATTTAATGGGAAGCACACACAAAACATTCTTTGGACCTCAAGGAGGGATTATTTTAACTACAAAAGAAAACGCTAATAAGATAGATACCCATGTTTTTCCAGGAGTTGTTAGTAATCATCATTTGCATCACAAGGCAGGTTTGGCTATTGCCTTAGCTGAGATGTTAGAGTTTGGAGAGGATTATGCTAAACAGGTAATTAAGAATGCAAAGGCATTAGCTCAGGCGTTGTATGAGAGGGGCTTTAACGTTTTATGTGAGCATAAGGGCTTTACAGAAAGTCATCAGGTAATTGTTGATATAGAAAGCTCCCCAGATATTGAGTTTTCAGCAAGTGATTTGGCTAAGATGTATGAAGAGGCAAATATCATTTTAAATAAAAATCTCTTGCCTTGGGACGATGTTAATAATTCAGATAATCCAAGTGGTATCAGGTTAGGAACACAGGAATGCACAAGGTTGGGTATGAAAGAGAAAGAGATGGAAGAAATAGCTGAATTTATGAAGAGAATAGCTATTGATAAAGAAAAACCTGAGAAAGTTAGAGAGGATGTTATAGAATTTGCTAAGGAGTATAGTAATATCCATTACAGTTTTGATGATGGAGA
>JBDOKN010000040.1:0-1655 GCA_039833665.1 Methanocaldococcus sp. | reverse complement strand
CTATAGTTAATGCAAAGTATGTTGCTAAGGCAGTTGAAGAGTTTGAAGATGTGAGCTTAATCCCTTGCCATAGAGAGAATAGCTTTGCAATAGATGACTTTATTGGATGTGGGATTATAGCTAAATACCTAAATGGAGAGTTTGATGAATTTATCAAGGCTGCTTTAGAATTAACTAAACATGATTGGATATCTTTAATATTAAATTCTTCATCTGCAAAGAATTTAAAAAATCTTGGTTATGAGAGGGATGTCACTTTCGCGTTGTTAGAAAATAGTATGGATGCGGTTGGTATTTATAATAGAGAAGAAAGTAAGGTTGTTAGATTTAAATAAAAGGGATAGTATGAAAATCGATATAAACAAAATAGAAAAGGAAGAAGAAATTAAACTACTTAAAGAATTAAAATGGAATGGATTTGTTTTTTATCAATACGATGATGAATTTAGCAAAGAAAAATATGAAGAAGTTAAAGTTATTGGTGAGAATTACAAATTAAAGGTATATTCTGGAGTTAAAATAAAGGCAGAGAGTTCTAAGGAATTAAGAAACAAGGTAAAAAAGTTTAGAAATAAATGTCATATTATATTGGTTGAAGGGGGGATTTTAAAGATAAACAGGACTGCTGTTGAGATGCACGATGTTGATATATTATCAACTCCTGAACTTGGAAGGAAAGATAGCGGAATAGACCATGTATTGGCAAGATTGGCATCAACTCATAGGGTGGCTATTGAACTAAATTTAAAAAATCTACTAAATAAAGATGGTTATGAAAGGGCAAGGACTTTGCTATTTTTTAGGAATAACTTAAAATTGGCTAAGAAGTTTGATGTTCCTGTTGTTATCTGCTCTGATGCTGAAAATAAATATCAGGTAAAAAATCCCTATGATTTGAGGGCTTTTTTAAATACATTAGTTGAGCCGTTGTATGCAAAAAAGATTATGGAAACTGCCTATAAAATATGTGATTTTAGGGATTATTTGATGAGAGATAATGTTGTTAGGTATGGGGTTGAAATAATAAAAGAGGAAAAAGAGTTATAGATAAATATTTTACTGTTGGACTTGCTGTATTTGACTAATATTTATGTTATTTATATTATTTAGTTTATTTAGTTGTTTTTCCATCTCTTCCTTTGCAATTGCAGAAACATCTATCTCCTGCTTAACGTCTATTGGTATATTTACCTTTGTTATGAATAAATCAACTGATATGTTTCCCTTAACCTCAACTGGGATTTTTGTGCTTTTTTCTTTTAAGGCAACTTCAACAAGTTTTTTGTTGGATATTATTATTGGCAAAGTGAAGGTATTATTTCCTGAGGTTATTTTAATATTTCTCTGTTCTCCGTGTCCTAAATATATTTTATCTCCATCAATTAAAGCATAAATATCAAATGAAATTTTATCAATAGTTATTCCAATAGAGTTTGGATTTTCAACTAATACCTGAATCTCTATCTTTGTGTTATCTGCATCTATTTTTTGAATTTTCTGCCCAACTACCTCAACTTTTGGCTGCTCCAAACATCCAGAAAATCCCACTGCCAAACATACAACAAAAGCCAGTAATAGGAGTTTTTTAATATATTTCATAATATCACCAAATATCCATTTTTGTTATAAAGCATATTAATATCTTTCTACAATAA
>JBDOKN010000039.1:0-1541 GCA_039833665.1 Methanocaldococcus sp. | reverse complement strand
AATCGAAAGGTTTATATATGATGAATGTTAATAATTGTTCATAAGTATAACACAACCATGAATTATTAATTATATTTTTTATGTAACTGTTGTGCATAATAGTGGCATAGGTGATAAAAATGATAAGGAAATTCAAAGTTAAGGGATTGAGAAGTCCTTCTTTGCTAATAGACATGATATTAAACGATACAAAAGAAGGAATTTTAGTTGTTGAAACTGATGGAGAAGAACAGATAAAAGATATTGAGAATTTGTTAAAAAAATACAACCTAAAGTATGAAGTTGATGGAAATTTAGTTAAAATCTATGTTGGAGAAATTAAGGCAGATAAAACTATCAACGTTGTTGGAGCTACATGCCCAGGACCTATAATGATGGTTTCTGACATGTTATCAAAAATGAAGAATGGGGAGATTTTAGAAATCATCTGTGGAAAAAATGCTCTAACTGATTTAACTGAAGGATTAAAGGGAATGGGCAATGAAATAATAAAAGTTGAAGATGGGGGGGATGGGACTTACAGAATATTGGTTAAGAAGGGAGAGAAGAAAGAAGAAAAAACAGCAGTAACAAAGATTGATGAGCTTTTTATAATAAACACAACAGGAACAGGGAATGCCGAAAAGGCATATGCAACATTTATGATAGCGGATGTTGCCTTAAAAATGAACTTAAAGCCAACGATATTCTTGATGATGGATGGAGCAAGCTTAGCTTTAAAAGGAGAGTGTGATAAAGTTAAACATCCTGCATTTCCAAAATTGGGGGATTTAGTTAGGGATATTTTAAAGAAAGGAGTTAAAGTTTATGTTTGTGAGTTGAGTGCACAGTTCAGAGGAATTAATGAGAAAAACTTAGAGGAGGGCTTTGAGATTGCAGGAGCACCAACATTTTTGAACTATCTATCAAAACCAAACATCAGACCAATTTGGTTATAAAGGGGGTGGGGTATTATGGATAAAGTAATTGGATTAATATCTTTATCAGTAATATTTGGCTCCATGCTTTCGGGATTTGCCACATTTAGATTGACAGGAATGAGATTAATGCCACACTTTGCATCCTTAATATTGGCTTTTATATTAACCTTAGTCGCATTGTTTATAAATAATAATACAATAGATTATTTAGCAATACTCTTCCAAATAATAACTCCCCTAACAGTTTGTCCAACTATATGTAATATATTAAAAACCCAATTCCAAAATACTGGGATATATTCAGCTCATTTAGCTTTGATGGGAATGTTATTTATATTAGCTTTAGGAAACTTAATTCTCTTTTAATCTATTTTTAGTTTTTTATGGTGGGAATTATGAAAGCATTGTTTATTTACCATAAAGGAAATCAAAGAATGGAGAAATTCTATAAAAATCTTTTAAATGAGCCAGATTTTTGTAGAATATGTGATGACTGCTACAACTGCAGAGGGGACTGGAGTTATAAGGATGATGTGAAAAATATTGTTATTGATGAAGTTTATGAGGAGTTTATAGATAATCCTTATGACTACCTTCCAGAACTTCCAGAGGGGGATGTTT
>JBDOKN010000038.1:0-10808 GCA_039833665.1 Methanocaldococcus sp. | reverse complement strand
GAAAGCTAAAACTATCTTCAAATTTTTAATAAATAGAGATAAAAACACAACTGCTAAAAAATCAATAACTAAGATAAGTTTTATTTTACTCTTTAAGTCCATACTTTCACCTTTAAGTGTATTTTTTAAAGCAGTAGATAAAAGACAGTGTCAAACTCAAAATAAAAGTTGTCATTAAAAATGCAACTACATCTGAAGAAAACACAATTTTTACATTAAAAAAAGCTATAAAATTAAAAATTAAAACTAAATAAATCCAAAAAGAAATAATTAACATAACAGACGATTTTTTAAATGCTTCTGCTTTTAATTCATCTATTATCATGTCTTCAAAAAATTCTTTTTTAGTCATTTTGAAGATTAAATAAATAAAGAGTATTGATAAAACCAAAATTCCAATTAAATCTATTATTAAAAGGCATTTCTTCAAAATTCCAAAAATCATTGATATGGTGGTAAAAATTCCAAATATTATATAGAATTTTCCATAGTTACATTTAAATACTCAGAACAAATAATTAAACAAAAAATTAAAAGTGATAAAATGAAACCAAAATCAGTAACAATTTTAATCTTCTTAATAGCAGTTTTGATTTTATTAATTTCCATAGACATTTTAGCAAATCACATAATAATCAAAGTAGATGGATATTACTATGATGGTTTAGGGCAGAAATTGGCGATGAAAGATGCAATTCCTATAAATCTTTCTATTAATGAGATAAATATCTCAGTTGGAGAAATATACGAAATTCCATTAAATGAAAGTTGGAGATTGAAAATTTATGATAATAACTCAACTATAAAACTGTTTAGAAATCAGAGCGGTTATTATATTGAAGGAGTCAAAAAAGGAACTGCAGTAGTATCATTTTCAAAAATAACTACAAACTCATTTTTGGAGATTGATTATACAATTCATGTGAAGTAATTTTTATTTTTTCTCATGCCTAAACTATTTTCGTCAATCAACTTAATCTCCAAAACTTTATATATTACCTTAACAATTCTTAATGATTGATAATGACAATTTGGTTATAGAGGGATATTATGATAGAAATTAGATTTCACGGAAGAGGAGGACAGGGAGCTGTTACTGCCGCTCAAATTTTAGCCAAAGCCGCTTTTTATGATGGTAAGTTTTGCCAAGCATTTCCATTCTTTGGTGTTGAAAGGAGAGGAGCTCCAGTTATGGCATTCACAAGAATAGATGATAAAAAAATCACATTAAAATGCCAAATATACAACCCAGATTACGTTGTGGTTCAAGATGCTACTCTTTTAGAGAGTGTTAATGTTGTTAATGGTTTAAAGAAAGATGGGGCTGTTATAATCAACACTGTTAAAGATGATTTAGATTTAGGATTTAAGACATACACAATTGATGCCACTGGAATAGCGTTAGATGTCTTAGGCGTTCCTATAGTAAATACCGCAATGGTTGGAGCATTTGCAGGAGTTACAAAGTTAGTTAGCATTGAATCAGTTAAAAAAGCTATATTGGACACATTTAAAGGAAAGTTAGGGGAGAAGAACGCAAAAGCTGCTGAAGTAGCTTATAATGAGATGTTAAAAAAATATGGATAAGTGGGGTGGATTAAATGGTTACAATCGCTGCAATTATATATGAGCCAGGAAGTTCAATAAAAAACAAAACAGGAACTTGGAGGACATTTAGACCAATCTTAGATAACAATAAATGTGTAAAATGTGAAAACTGCTATATATTCTGTCCAGAGGGGGCTATCCAAGAGGATGAAAATGGGAACTTTAAAATTGACTATGATTACTGTAAAGGTTGCCTAATCTGCATGAACGAATGCCCAGTAAATGCAATAACAAAAGTTAGAGAAGAGAAATAAAATAAACATAAACAAACATAAACAATTAAGGTGGAAATTATGTGTGAAGTTAAGGTTATTACAGGAACTTCGGCAGCTGCTGAAGCGGCTAAATTAGCTGATGTCGATGTTATTGCTGCATATCCAATTACGCCACAAACAACATGTGTTGAGAAGTTAGCTGAGTTTGTAGCTAATGGAGAGTTGGATGCTGAATATATAAAAGTTGAGAGCGAGCATTCAGCAATGTCTGCCTGTATTGGAGCTGCTGCAACTGGTGCAAGGACATTCACAGCAACTGCTTCACAAGGTTTGGCTTTAATGCATGAGATGTTGTTTATTGCATCAGGAATGAGATTACCAATAGTTATGATGGTTGCCAATAGAGCTTTATCGGCTCCTATAAACATTTGGAACGACCAGCAAGATTCAATATCAGAGAGAGATACAGGATGGATTCAGATATATGTTGAAGACAACCAAGAGACACTTGACAGCATTATTCAAGCTTATAAAATAGCTGAGAGTGAAGATGTCTTATTGCCAGTAATGGTTTGTTTGGATGGGTTTATCTTAACCCATACAGTAGAGCCAGTAACAATCCCAAAGGCAGAGAGAGTTAGGGATTTTTTAGGAATTTATGAGCCAAAACACGCATATTTAGACCCAGATAAACCAATAACTCAAGGACCTGTTGGAGTTCCTGACTGCTATATGGAAACAAGGAAACAAGTTGAGGAAGCTATGGAAAGAGCTAAAAAAGTAATTAAGGATGTTAATGAGGAATTTGCTGAAAGATTTAAGAGAAAGTATGGAAACGGTTTAGTTGAAGCTTATAATTTAGATAAGGCAGATACTGTATTGGTTGCAATGGGTTCTGTATGTGGAACAATAAAATACGTTGTTGATGAACTTAAAAAAGAAGGCAAGAATGTTGGATTATTGAGAATAAGGACATTTAGGCCATTCCCAAAAGAAGATATTAAAGAATTTTTAAAAGATGCCAATAATATAGCTGTCTTGGATAAAAACATCTCATTAGGATTTAATAAAGGAGCTTTGGGCATTGAAATGGCATCAATTTTGAAGAATAAGAAAGTTTGCAACTACATTGTTGGTTTAGGAGGAAGGGATGTTACTATTGATAATATAAAATCAATAATTAATCATGTTGAAAAAGCAGAGGATGACGAAACAGTATGGGTTGGATTAAAGGAATAAATAATTACCTAAACTAAAAAATCAATTTTTATAAGGTGATTAAAATGCAATTTCCAAGAGAAGAGTTATTTGCTCCCGGACATAGAGGGTGTGCTGGTTGTGGAGCCGCAATTGTAGCAAGGTTATTATTAAAAGCCGCTGGAAAAGATACAATTATATCTAACGCTACTGGCTGTTTAGAGGTTATGACAACACCATATCCAGAAACAGCTTGGAGAGTCCCATGGATTCATACAGCATTTGAGAATGCAGCGGCAACGGCGAGTGGTGTTGAAGCGGCTATAAAGGCATTGAAGAGAAAAAGAGGAAAATATAAAGATAAAAAAATAAATGTTATTGCTATTGGAGGGGATGGTGGGACAGCAGATATTGGTTTCCAATCACTGAGTGGAGCGATGGAGAGGGGACATGATATATTATATGTAATGTATGATAACGAGGCGTATATGAACACCGGAATACAGAGAAGTTCTTCAACACCGTTCATGGCAGCAACAACAACATCTCCAGCTGGTTCAAAGATTAGAGGAGAGGATAGACCCAAAAAAGATGTGGCTATGATAATGGCGGCTCATGGAATCCCTTATGTTGCCACTGCTTGTATATCATATCCAGAGGACTTTATGAGGAAAGTTAAAAAGGCATTAAGTATTGAAGGGCCTAAATTTATACAGGTCTTACAACCATGCACTACTGGTTGGGGTTATCCACCAGAAAAGACCATAGAGATTGGTAGATTGGCAGTAGAGACAGGGGTCTTCCCACTCTATGAGATTGAAAATGGGGAGTTCAGAATTACCTACAAACCAGCTAAGAGAAAGCCAGTTAGAGAGTATTTGAAGATGCAGAAGAGATACAGGCATTTAACTGATGAGGATATTGAGAGAATTCAAAAGTATATTGATGAGAAGTGCAAACTGTTGGGATTATAAACTAAAATTTTTCTTTTTTGTCATAAAACAAAATAATTATGGTGATGGTGATGAAAAAGATAATAATGACAAACTTTAACTGTGACAACTGTGGGGATTGTGTTAAAGCATGCATGGAAAAAAACAAGGTTGGAAGAATAAGCATAATGGAGAAAGATGGCAAATACATCCCAATTGTCTGCCAACACTGTGCTTCAGCTCCTTGTAAAGAGGTTTGTCCTGTCTCAGCAATTGAACATAAAGATGGTTATGTATATTTAAATGAAGATATTTGTATTGGTTGTGGATTATGTGCTTTGGCTTGTCCATTTGGAGCTATATTGATGGAAGACAAAGCTTATAAGTGTATCTTATGCAATGGAGATGAACCTGCATGTGTTAAGGCATGCTCAAAGAGATGCTTAGAGCTTGCTGATGTAAATGAATTAATATTTGCTAAGAGAGATAAATCCTTAGATTTATTTAGTAAGATGGCTTTTCCAACACAAAAAACAGATAACAATTTAATGTCAAAAATAACCATAAATGCAAAAGTTAAGCCATAAACTTGTTGCAATTTTATATACCTTTTTAATCTCTTTTCCTTTATTGGTATTTGATGGTGAAAAGATGGTTGTAGTAAATGTTAGCTCTTGTGTTGGTTGCAGAAGATGTGAAAGAAGCTGTCCAGTAAATGGAATTACTTTTAATGAGTTTCCAATAAAATGTATGCATTGTGATAAAAATCCCTGCCTATATGCATGTCCAGAAGATGCAATAGAAAGGATAAATGATAAAGTAGTTGTTATAAAGGATAAATGTATTGGTTGTGGATTATGTGCTTTGGCTTGTCCATTTGGAGCTATAAGAGTTGATGGGGTAGCAATAAAATGTAATGGATGTTATAAAAGGGATGTTGAGATTTGCAAAGAAGTGTGTCCAACTGGAGCTATAAACAACCTTGATGACATATTATGTAATAAACTACAAAATACGATTTGTAAGCTTAATAAGCTTTATAATATCTATGAAAAGTTAAAGTAATCTAACAATTACGGATTTATTTTTATTTTTCCATCATAAAATAAATTTACAGCATTAATAAAATAAATTGGTTATTGTTAAAATATGAATGTATTTTTGTAATTTGTACCAGTTGCTCACTATTTCACATTATAGTCCTTTTCAAAATATTTTGAAATGCATAAGGCATTAATAAACTCCTTCCTAATGAAAGAAGTTCAAACTTCATTAATAAATTTTATTACTTTACTTTTGAAAAGAATTACAGTTTGCAAATAGTAAGTTTTATATTTATGTGTTGGCAATAATTAAGATGTCATTAAATTTTGTAGTATGATAATCAAAAAGTATATTACGTGATGAGAATGGACTACGATGATATTGTAAAAACATTGGAGATATTAAAAGATGTTGTTAATGCCTTAGAATATGCAGATAAAGGAAATTTTGATAAGGCATTGGAATATTTAGAAAAAGTTCAGAAAGTTGATAAGAATAATCCTTTAGTATTATATGTAAAAGGGATTGTATTAAAGCTCAAAGGAGATATGGAAAGAGCAGAGAAGTATTTTGAATCCTTAGAGAACATTGAAGGAACATCTTTATTGTCCTTAGGGAATCTTATATGTTTAACGTTTGTTAAAGGTGAATATGAAAGAACATTGAAATATATTGAAAAACTGTCAAAATTATCTAAGCCATGCTACTTATCTCCCTTCCACAAAGCTTTAATTTATATAGAGTTTGGTGAGTATGAAAAGGCACTTGAAGCGATTGATGAGTTTTTAAAAATGTATCCAAATCTAACCTCAATCTTAAGACAAAAGGCGTCAATATTAGAAACGCTTGGGCGATTGAATGAAGCGTTAGATTGCGTAAATAAGATTTTAAGCATTAAAAAAGATGATGCCCATGCATGGTATTTAAAAGGAAGAATTTCAAAGAAACTTGGAAATGTAAAAGAGGCGTTAGATGCGTTAAAAATGGCAATAAACCTAAATGAAAATTTAATTCATATTTATAAAGATATCGCTTACTTAGAGTTGGCAAATAACAATTATGAAGATGCATTAAACTATATAAATAAATACTTGGAGAAGTTCCCAAACGATGTTGAAGCAAAGTTTTACTTAGCTTTGATATATGAAAATCTAAATAAAATTGATGATGCCTTAAAAATATACGATAAAATTATTTCAAATAAAAATGTTAAAGATAAACTATTAATAAAATCATCTATACTAAATAAAGCGAGAATCCTTGAAAAACTTGGAAAAATTGAAGAAGCAGTAGAAACCTACAATAAAGCTTTTGACAATAACATTTAAAAAATAAAAATTTATCTTCCCCAGAATATGTTGTTTGTTAGCTTTTGCATCAACTCCATATATTTTAACAATGCCTCTTTTTCATCGTTCCTTAACCTATCCATATATTTATGGTAGAGTTCCCTAACATGATTTTCTGGAACTGCTACATACATATAATCTCCTTCATCAACGTGCCTTTTTAATACAACCCTCCCATCTATAGCTATTGAAACCGCCTTTCCTGCCCTTGCTTCTTTAACATTTTCTCCCCTATCCTTTATCTCCCTAACATATCCTAACTGCATGCCATCCTCTCTCATTAAAGGAGCTCCAACTCTCAAAGTTCCATATAGAACTTCAACCCCGCAAATTGCAGGGTTTTTCTGCCTAAATATACAGTCAGGTAAAATCCTAACAATTGCTGGCTTGATAAGTTTCTCAAATTCACCATACTTAATTCTCTCCTCTTCTTTCTTAACCCACTCTGTAAAGTCCTCAACTAACTTATAGATAATATTATCTAAAAACACTTTTATATCATACTTCTCAATCTCTTTCTGAGCTTCAGGTAAAATCTTTACATTAAATGCAACTATAGCCCCATACAATGGATTACTCTGCTTGTATGAGGCAACTTCAATAACATCCTTCTTAGTTACATCTCCAACCTCTGCCTTCTTAATTTTAACTCCTGCCTTTCTTAGCTCATTAGCCAATGCCTCCAAAGAACCAAGAGTATCTGCTTTTATCAAGATACCTTCATCATCGACCTCTATCTTCGCCTCTTCGACCTCTTTCATTACCTCCTCTTTTGCTTCCTCTATCTTATCTTTTGGAACAATCCTTATTGGGCATCCAGCTATAACTTTATCTAAATCTGGAGCCGCTATCTTAACTCCTGCTGCTGCGGTAACTTCATTTACTGGCTTAAATTTGTCTCTTGGGTCTCTCATCTCATCCAATGGTTTTGGTTTTAATAATGCCTTAACTCTTGTAACTAAAACACCATCGGGCAATCCAACAACTAAATAATCTCCTCTCTTAGCAATTCCATCATAAATTATTGCATCGATTGTTGTTCCTAACCCTCTTTCTTCTTTAACTTCCAATATTGTCCCTTTTGCATAGCCCTCAACATTGAGTTTTAATCTCTCCTCTAAAAACTTCTGGGCTAAACCTGCAACCATCATTAATAAATCAGGGATTCCCTCTCCAGTAACTGCTGAGACAGGGACAATACAGACGGTTTTTGTGACATCTTGAACTCTTGAGTATAAGTCAGCATCAAAACCAAGCTCATTTAATGGTTTTATAATGTTTTCATATAACCTTATTTCAAATTCGGTTAATGCATTTGGATGCTGAGCTTTTTCATTGAAGTTTAATATAAAAGGCATTTCCTTAGAGTTCCACCCAGGAATTAAGTCAATTTTATTTGCCGCAACAACAAATGGAGTTTTACATTGCCTCAATATATTCACTGCCTCCACAGTTTGAGGTTTAAATCCTTCATTTATATCAACAACTAATATGGCTATATCAGCCAAAGCCCCCCCTCTCTTTCTTAATGAGGTAAATGCCTCATGTCCAGGGGTGTCTATAACCAACAACCCAGGGATTTTTAAATCTGCTTTTAACATCTTTAATAAATCTCCGCAAACTCTTTTTATAACATCTATTGGAATCTCACTCGCCCCTATATGTTGAGTTATTCCTCCTGCTTCTCTTTTAGCGACTCTTGTTTTTCTAATTTTATCTAAAAGTGTTGTGTTATGAACAACTATACCATTCGCTATAAAATTGTGGGTTTCTGTTGTTAAATCATACACATAGCCATCATAATCAATAACTTCAACATCTTCAACTTCAACAAATGCAATATTTTTAACTATATTTTCTTTAATATTTATCCCAAGGAGAGTTTTTCCAATTTCTGTTGTGTCTTTTATTTTTATATTACTATCTCCATTGTTTTTCTTAGGTATTGCTACTTTTAAATTTTTTCTTAATTCATCAGCAGGTATCCACCCAATATTTGTTAAAAATGGGTGTTCTGGTGTTGTAGTTATACAAAGAGAGTTTTTTAATCTAATTTTAACCATTTTTCCATTGTGTTTTAATCTCCAAACATAATTTGTAGTGATTAAATCAACTCCATTATTGGTTATCCCAAAAACCTTTATATCTAACTTCCTTATTTCTTTTAACCTATCTTTTTCAATAACTTCTTTTCCTTTTTTAAATAACTCTTCAATCTTAACCTCTCCATGCTCAGTTAAAACTTTCTCATAAGGCATTAAACATTTTCCATGGTCTACGTGTCCTAAAACGCAAACAATCGGACATCTAAGTTTCTGCTCTTTTTTATTTTTATTTTTTTTAGCCATAAAAATCCCCTCTCTATTTCCAGTGTTTAAATAACGATAATATCTAAAAAACAAATAATTACCTCAATACTCAAATACTCATTAATACTATGCAAAATTTATATTGGATTGCTATCTTTTTATTTATGTTATATATAGATTACTAAGCTTTATGTTGGAGGAATTACCATGAACTTTAAGAACAAAAAATGTGAAATTTGTGGTAAAAAGGCAGAGATTTTTTTATTTGGGAAGTTTTTATGTAAAGATGAGAAATGTATTGAAGAAGCAAAAAAATTAAGTATGGCAAGGCATAAATTTAGAGTTGTTGCCGTTGGTTCAACAAATCCGGTAAAGATAGAGGCAGTTAAAGAAGGATTTGAGAAAGTTTTAGGGGCTGTTGAAGTAGTAGGAGTTGATGTTATTAGCGGGGTTTCATCTCATCCTATTGGATTGGAGGAAACTTACTTGGGAGCTTTAAATAGGGCTAAAAATGCGTTTGAAAAAGTTCAATGCACTTATGCTGTTGGAATAGAAGCGGGTTTAATAAAAGTTGGAGAACATTATATAGATATCCATGTATGTGTAGTTTTTGATGGAGTTAAGGAAACAGTTGGCTTATCTCAGGGCTTTGAATATCCAAAGATTGTGGCTGAAAAGGTTTTGGAAGGAGTTGAAGGGGGAAAGATAGCTGAAAAAATTTCTGGAATTAAAGATATTGGAAAAAACATTGGATTAATTGGTTATCTAACGGATAATAATATAACAAGGAAAGATTTATGTAGAGAGAGTGTTATAATGGCTTTAATTCCAAGAATGGTAAAAAACGCTTATCTATATTAAGGGGTGGAACTATCAACTTAAAAATTAACAAAAAAGATGTTATAGAGTGGGCAATATTCTTAGTTGTTTTATTTTTAGTTTGGAGCCATGTAAATGTTGTTGTATCTAACAGCATGTATCCCATAATGAAGAGGGGGGATTTGGTTATAGTAGAAAATGCTGGCTTTGAATTTAATCCAAATAATGTTAATGTTGGAGATATTGTTGTTTATAAAGCCCACTGGCCTTATTATCAATACTTAATTTATGACATAGATTATAAACTTAATTTGAACCCAAACGAAACCTTGTCCATATTTAAGGAAGGGGATGTTAAAGATATATCAACAAAAATTTTAGGAGAGTTAAAAGTAGATGATAATAACTATAAAGTTTTAGAGATTAATATTCCAAAAAGCCCAACAAAGCCAGTGATTCATAGGATTATTAAAAAAGTCAAATTTAATAATAAAACATATTTTATAATAAAAGGAGATAACAACAATATACACGACCCTGAGCTTGTTTCAGTTAATCAGATAAAGCAAAGGGTTATAACTATAAATGGTCATCCTTTGGTAATCCCTTATGTTGGTTATCTATCAATTTGGGCAAAAGAATACTGGTATTTATTGGTTTTATTAATTGTAGTATATTATGCATATAATTATATTAAAGGAGAAAGAGGGAGAGGATGAAAAAACTATTATTAATTATTGGTGTAATAACATTAATAACTTCAATATCAATGTGTTTAAATAACAGCCCAAATTTAAATGATTTAAAAAATAAAATATTGGTTGAGATTAATGGAACTCCAGTAGAGATTCCGTTAAGGGCATCTCTTGGTGAAGCAAAAGAGGTAAAGTTGATAAATACAACTGATAAAGAAATTTATGATTATTACCATTCAAAAATATTGATTTACGTTTGTGGTGATATGGGTTTAAAGCCAGATGAAGGGGGGGTTTCAATAGTTGATTTAATAACAAAATTGGAGTGGTTTAATCAGTTTTGCCCCCACAACATAGTTGTTGAGTTAGAGAGAACAAACTCAACTGTAACTGTAAAAAGCATCTTTACAAATGGAAAAACATCAATAACCAATTTAAAACTAAATGAAAGTGAATATTTAATGCAGAATAATAAAACTATGATTATAAAAATTATAAAAACCCAAAATAACGCAACAATAACAAAAATAAACAATACATTTATAATTGAAGGGAATTCATTAAAAGAGTTGGATAAAGCAGAAACACGGTTTGTTATCGCCATGTTTAAAGGGAGTATAATATAAACGGTTGGACATTA
>JBDOKN010000037.1:0-2579 GCA_039833665.1 Methanocaldococcus sp. | reverse complement strand
CTTTCTAACTCCTTAATAACTCTTCTCATTACTGTGGATTTACCAGATGATTTAGGACCATAAACGAATAAAATAGAGTTAGGTTCTAATTGAACATAAGTTTTTAGATAGTTGAGTTCTTTCTCTCGATTATAAAACTTCATAAAAAATCACCAAAAAAGATATATATAATTTATTTTTATTCTTTAAACCATTCTGGGTAGCCAACTATCTTATATCCACCAAAAGGTCCCGACTTACTCTCTATTTTAAATCCAAGTGTTTTTAAATCTTTTATTCTGTTATGAACCGCTACTCTACTTTTTCTATCAATATAATCCTTTAAAAACTCCCCAGATATAAAATCGGAGTTTTTGGCAAATATTTTATTTCTCTCTAAAATTTTCCTTGCCTCTTCTTCTCCAAACTTTTCTGATAACTTACGATACAAATCATTAACGCCAATAAGAATATTTAAAAGGATGAAATGTCCAATATCTAACTTTATGTTATTCTCATACGCCTTTTTTAAAAACTCCCAAAAGTCATAATCTTTTTTTTCTATTATATTTTTTATTTCCTCCTCTATTTTCATTTAACCCCCTTCCTTCTTTTTGCCAATTTTCTTGCCAATGCAACCATCCCAATCTCAATAAGTCCAACAAAGAACTTTTCTAAACCTCCACAAGCCCATATTGCCTTTCCAAAGGTTGTTTTTTTAATTCTCTCTTCATACTCTTTTGGAGTTATATCTTTTCCAGTCATTCTCTTCGTTACTACTGCTGCTGCTTCCATCAACTCTTCCCAACTTATATCTCCAATATGATTATGCAATTCTTTAAATATCTTATACACTGGGATTTCATATAATTTAGCTAATGTTTTAACAACGTCACAATTCCTAACCATTCCAATAACTCTACCATCTCTTGTTAAGACAGGAATGCTAACAACCTTATATTTAACGAATTTTAAAACTACATCTCTCGCTTCATCATCTTCATATACAGTAATAACTTCCTCAACAGGTCTCATAAACTCTGTTATTGGCTTTTTAAAATCTTTTTCTGAAATTCCCAATAACTCTAATGTAGTTATCCATCCAATTAGCTTGTCTTCTTTATCAACAATTGGAGCAGAGAATCTCTTCTTCTTTTTTAATAAATTTATTGCATCTTCAACTGTCTCATCTACATATATTTTTGCAAAATTTTTGTCCATTAAGTCCCTAACTTTCATAGTATCACAAAATATATTTGATAAAATAATTTATGTTTCTTTAATGTTTTTATTTCTATCTTTTTAGAAATTTTAATACCCATTCCATTACTCCAATTTGTTGGTTATATATCCTTTAACTGCACTTATAGCAGCAATCTTTGGAGATGCCAAGTAAATATAACTATTTATATGTCCCATCCTACCTCTAAAATTCCTGTTTGTTGTAGATAAACAAACCTCTCCCTCAGCTAAGACCCCTTGATGAGCTCCTAAGCAAGGTCCGCATCCAGGAGTGCAAATCATCGCCCCGGCTTTGACAAATATATCAATAAGCCCTTCTTTTAACGCCCGTATAAAAATCTTTTTTGATGCTGGAATGACAATTAGCTTAACGTCTTTATAAACCTCCCTACCTTTTAAATATTTAGCCGCCTCTCTCAAATCACTCAACCTTCCATTTGTGCAACTTCCAATAAAAACCTGATTTATTTCAGTTCCCTCAACCTCACTAATTGGCTTTACATTATCTGGGTGGTGAGGAACTGCTACCTGCTCCTCCATGTCTGTTATGTCAATCTCAACCTCTTTATAGTAGTTTGCCTCATCTTTATTTACTGTTATCCTTTCTTTTTTTAGCTCTGCAATTTTTTCATCTGAAAGCCCCCTCTCCCTTTTTAAATAATCATAGGTTATCTCATCTGCCTCTATAACTCCTGTTTTTCCTCCCATCTCTATTGCCATATTGCATAATGTTAATCTTCCATCCATGTCCATATTTCTAACAACCTCTCCACCATACTCAATAGCCATGTATGTAGCTCCTCTTCTTCCAATCTCCTTACAAACTCTTAAAACAATATCTTTTGGGGATATATTTTCATTTTTTCCAACTATATCCACCCTAATAGTTTTTGGCACTTTAATCCATGTTTCTCCCGTTGCATAGATGTAAGCCATGTCAGTAGCTCCAAAGCCAGTTGCAAAAGCTCCAAAAGCTCCATGAGTGCATGTGTGGCTATCTCCACCAGCTACAAACATATTGGGCAGGACATAATTCTCAGCCAAAATTTGGTGGCAGATTCCTTCCCCACCCTTGTGGAATTTTTTTATACCAAATCTTTTAACAAACTCCAAAGCCAATTTTTGCATTTCAGCGGCTTTAACTGTGTTTGGTGGAACATTATGGTCGAAAGCAATAACAATTTTATCAGGATTCCAAACATTATCTGACATCTCTTTTAAAGCTTTGTATGTTAAGGGGGTGGTTCCATCATGTGTCATTGCTAAATCAACTTTAACCTCTACACTATCTCCCGCACAAACCTCATAACCAACTTTTTTTGAGATAATTTTTTCAACTAATGTCAATTTATCACCTA
>JBDOKN010000036.1:0-6532 GCA_039833665.1 Methanocaldococcus sp. | reverse complement strand
ATATCATTTTTTCATTGAATTGTAAATGTGTATCAAATCACTTAAAATAGCTGAAGCTGTTTCTATAGGCCCAGCTCCTCTTCCAACAACAACAACTTCTTTTGCCAAATCCGTCTCAAACATTGCAACATTTAAAGTTCCCTTCACATTTAATGGGCTGTCTATTGGGACAAGCATTGGCTCAACTATTAAATATTTATCTTTAATCTGCCCGATTAATTTTATTGTATAGCCCCTTTTATTAGCTAAAAATAACGCTTCCGGTGTTATTCTTTTTACTCCTTTAACCTTTACATCTTTTATTGTTTTATCCATCCCCATAATTGAGTTTGCTAAGATAACAATCTTTGCCGCAGTGTCTAAACCTTCAATATCTTGAGTTGGGTCTGTTTCAGCTATACCTAATTCCTTAGCTTCTTTTAATGCTGTCTCAAAGTCCAAACCTTCCTTCTCCATCTTTGTTAATATGTAGTTGGTTGTTCCATTTAAAATTCCTTTTATTGATAAAATTTCATTTCCTGCCAGTGTTTCCTTAGCCAAGTTTATTATAGGCATTGCTCCTCCAACTGATGCTTCATGTCTAAAAATAACATTATACTTTTTTGCTTCTTCAATCAACTCTTTATAACATAAAGCTAAAGGTCCTTTATTGGCTGTTACAACATGTTTTCTATTTTTAAAGCTTTCTAATATGTGTGTTTTAGCCGGCTCTCCTGTTTCTAAGTTTGATGGTGTTACTTCAACAACAACATCTGCTTTAACTTTTCTTATAACATCTATTGAACTCATTTCGCTTCCTTTCTCTGGATAATTTTTAATTTTTCCCGTCTTCTCTTTAACTTCTATTGCCTTTAATAAATCCAATCCATCTTCATCTATTGCCGCCCCAGAACTATCTGTTATAGCAACAACTTTAAATTCCTCATAGTTCTTTTTTAAATATTCTCTCTTTTCATGTAAAACCTTAGCAACTCCCTTTCCTATAGCTCCAAATCCTATAATAATAATATCCATCATCTCACCAGATTTTATTTAAAATTTTTAAAATATGGATTTTATAAACAACAACCCTTTTTCTTTTTCTAACTCTTCAAATAAATAAAAAAGCTCCTCTATTTTATCTTCATCAACAATAATCCTCATCATTGCTGATGATTCCTTATCTGGATGTGGCATAATTAAATCTAAATCCTCAACAAGCCCTATCTCATTTATTCTATCTATCGTATCTCTAACATCTGTATCGACAACATGCCCTATAACAACAACATCTAAATAAACCTTCTTATCCTTACCATCAATTTTTTTAATTATAGCCCCTTCCTTTTCTAAATCTTCCAAAATCTTTTTTAATTTGTCTTTATTCTCAATATCAATAACAATCCTTACAGGAACTTTTCCTCCTCTTTTTTCCTCTCTTGAATGTATAATACTTATTACATTTGCCCCATACTTTGATATTGGAGTTAATATTTTTAACAACTCTCCTGGTTTATCTTTTAATTCAATATCTATTGTAATCATTTTACCACCAAACCTCTTTAATCCCTAATTTATAGGCAATTATATTCCCAAGTAAATGTATAAAGATGGAGAATAAGCATATTATAATTATCATCTCATATGGTATTGGAGCAACAATATAACCAAATGCTAAAGCTCCAATAACAAAATCAAGTTGGTCTAATAATGGTGCTGGTTTTCCTCTTTCAATATTTAACCTTCTTTTTATAAAACTACCTACTGCATCACCAACAATAGCCCCAAGTGATAAAAAGAAAGCCAATATAACATGGTCTAAAACAGTGCCATAAAAATCTAAGCTATTAAAAATATTAAAATCCAACAAAATACCCTGTATTAATCCAACTAATGTCCCACAAAGAATTCCAAAAACACTGCCTTTATATGTTACACCATTACCTATTAACCTCCTTCCATCAATAAAATTTTTTCCCAAATCTACTGGTGTTCCTCCGCCAAATATACATGCTGATGCATTTGCCACATAAGCTGGTAGGATATACCAAAGCGATGCGAACAACAACCTATAAAACATTTATCTCCCCTTACATTAATTTAACTTATGGTAGTTAAATTATTGTCTGTATATAAAAATATTATTCTGTGGGACTATGGAATGTTCAATTTGCGTTCATACATCTAAAACAAAAAAGATAGTTGATTATGAAGGAAAGCCCATATGTGTTGATTGCTTAACAATGCTAAAATACCCTCCAAACTTTGAAAAGATGAGAGAGGAGGTTGAAGAAATATTATACAATTTAAAAAATGAGGGAGGGAAATATCATTGTATTTTAGCATTTTCTGGTGGAAAAGATAGTGTTTTAGCATTAAAATTATTAAAGGAGAGGTTTAATCTAAATCCTTTGTGTGTTATGGTTGATAACAACTATTTAGCTAAAGAGGCAATAGAAAACGCTTTAAATATAACTAAATATTATCAAGTAGATTTGATGATATTAAATAGGGATTACACTGATTTATTTGAAGATGTAATAAAAAGAGGAGAAAGTCCTTGTAGAAGATGCTCAAAATTAATATTAAGGGAGGTTTGGAGAGTAGCTAAATTATTAGGGTTAAAGTATGTAATTACTGGGCATGAGTTGCCTTTTGGTCATTCAGCAATAAGGGATATGAAAGAAGGCATAAAGATGATAAGGTTATTAGCTCCCTATAAATTTAAAGAGGAGGAGAAATATAAAATGTTGAAAGATTTACCTTGGAAAAAACCTAACTTAGGAGGATATACGACAAACTGCTTAGTTTTGGGTGTTGCGTTGGAGAGATTTTATGATAAATATGGATTTAGCTTTGAGATTGATAGGGTTGCCACACTTGTTAGATTGGGTTTATTATCAAAAAATAGAGCAAAAGAAGTGCTAAAAAAACCAAATGTTCCAAAAGTGATTTATGAGGAATTAAGAAGGAAGGGGCTAAACATTTGATTGATTAAGTGTTTTATTTTATTATTCATAAACAAAATCAGACAACTCCTTTTTTATCTCTTCTATACTCGCGTTATCTTCTATTGTTGATAAATCTCCTAACTCCTCACCCAATATAAGTTTTTTTAACACTCTTCTCATAATCTTTCCACTTCTTGTTTTTGGAAGTTTATTAACAAAAAATACCATTGAAGGAGTGGCAATAGGTCCCATTGTTTCTTTTATATAATTTATAATTTCCTCTTTTGCTTCTTTTTTATCTTCAATCTTTCCTTTTGGAATTATAAATGCAACTGGCACTTCCCCTTTTATTTCATCAGGTTTTCCTATAACAGCGGCTTCAGCAACCAATGGATGCGAAACGAGGACATGTTCAAGTTCTGCCGTCCCTATCCTATGTCCAGCTACATTTAAAACCTCGTCAGCCCTTCCAAGTATCCAGAAATAACCATCCTCATCTTTAATGGCGTAGTCAGATGGGCAATAACAACCCTTTACCCTCTCCCAGTATGCCTTTCTATATCTCTCATCATTTCTCCACAACCCTAACAACATCCCGGGCCATGGATTTTTAATAACCAGCAATCCCTTCTTGTTTGGAGGTAAGCTATTCCCTTCCTCATCTACCACATCAGCATCTATTCCAATCCCTGGAAATGTTGCTGAACCTGGTTTTAAAGGAATAGGTTGGATACCTAATGGCGGATAAATCACATGCCCTCCAGTTTCTGTCTGCCAATAGCAATCTGTAATTGGGCATCTTCTCTGCCCCACAACTTCATAATACCACTCCCAAGCTTTTGGGTTTATTGGTTCTCCAACACTCCCCAACATTCTTAATGTGGATAAATCATGAGATTTAACCCACTCCTCACCATACTTCATTAACATCCTTATGGCAGTTGGGGCAGTGTATAATATAGTTACCCCATGATTCTCTATGATTTCCCAAATTCTTCCAGGATTTGGATAATCTATTGCCCCTTCATATATCACCGTTGTTGTTCCTAAGCTTAGGGGGGCATAAACAACATAGCTGTGCCCAGTAATCCAGCCAATATCAGCCGTACACCAGAACACGTCTATATCGTTAATTCCCCACGTCCATTCCATAGTTTTTGTAACATAAACTAAATATCCTCCAGTAGAATGCACTACTCCCTTTGGTTTTCCAGTGGTTCCACTTGTATATAGTATAAATAGTGGGTGATTTGATTCAACAGATACGGGCTTTACATACTTTTTTGCCCCTTTCATTAATTCGTCCCAAAGGTATTCTCTCCCCTCTTTAAGTTTTATGTCATTATCCTTGTCCCTATGAACATATACAACATAATTTATTGAAGGACAGTTTAATAATGCCCTATCTACAATACTTTTTAAGTTTATTTTTTTCCCTCTCCTATATAATATATCCGAAGTAATCAATACCTTTGCCCCAGCATCATTTATTCTCTCTGCAAGTGCATCTGATGAAAAACCTGAAAATATCACAGTATGTATTGCCCCAATCCTTGCACATGCCAACATCGCTATTATTGCCTCAGGAATCATTGGTAAGTAGATAGCCACCCTATCTCCTTTATCCACTCCCAAATTTTGAAGAACATTTGCAAATTTATTTACTTTCTTATAAAGTTCATAGTATGTCAATATTCTGCAATCTCCATGTTCATTTTCCCATATTATTGCGGCTTTATTTCTCCTACTTCCTTTTATATGCCTATCTACACAATTATAGCATGCATTTAATTCTCCCCCAACAAACCACTTAGCATAAGGAGGATTCCACTCTAAAACCTTATTCCATGTCTTATCCCAGTCCAGACATTTTGCCTGTTCTCCCCAAAATTTTTCAGGATTTTTTAGAGATTCTTCTCTCATTTTGTTAAATTTTTCAAGAGGTATGTATTTGTCCCCAAATTTCATAATAACCACCATAAAATTTGTTAATAACTTAGACGGTTTGTAATGATTAATCATTATAATTCTCAAAAGATTTATAATGTTCTATTCATATATAACATTTTCGATTTTTATCAAAATAGATATCGTCAAATGTCGATTTTTATTTAGGAATTATACATGCGAAAAATATAATATTTAATTAAAAACATGGTTCTCAAAAGTTAATAAAAATTTATTTGAGATATGTTTAAACTCCTTTATGAAGAAGGTTTCATTAACTCCCAAATATAAAAATATTTCAAAATTTAATTGCTGGTGAATAATATGAGTATAATAGCAATAAATGAAAATGGTTTCTTAGATAAAATTAAAGGAAAAAACCCCTTATTTTTATGTGTAATATCTTCAATAGAAACAACATTATCAATTCCAATATCTGGAGTTCATAAGGATGTTATTAAATATACACCATCAGCAGATGTTGAACTTGTTTTTTATGGAAAATCCCTAACTTTAAAAACTCCTCCAATAGATGCCACTGGCTCACCAACTCCTGCAACCATAACGAGGGCATGTGTTGAGTTAAAAAATATAAAAAACCTCCACATAGATGCTGGGGCATTTGTTAAGCCAAAGATTCCATTTATAGAGGTAGATGAAAAGCCAACTGGAAGAATAGAGGAAGGCAAAGCAATGAACAACTCAAAGGAATTATATATGAAAGGTTATCTCTTAGGTAAAAACTTGGATGCTGAGTTGTTGATTATTGGAGAGAGTGTTCCGGGGGGAACAACTACTGCCTTGGGGGTTTTGCTTGGCTTGGGCTATGATGCCGAGGGAAAGGTTAGCTCTGGCTCTATAAACAATCCACATGAGTTAAAAATAAAGGTTGTTAGAGAGGGTTTAAAGAAAGCTAAGATAGATGAAAAATCATCTGTCTTTGATGTTTTAAATGCCGTTGGAGATAAGATGATGCCCGTTGTTGCTGGTTTGGCGATAAGCTTTGCCGAAAGAAATAAACCTGTTATTTTAGCTGGAGGAACACAGATGAGTGCCGTCTTAGCAGTTATAAAAGAGATTAATAAAGAAATTTTAGATAAAAACTTGATAGCTATCGGGACTACTGAATTTGTTTTAAATGATAAAAAAGGAGATTTAAAGGGGATAGTTGAGCAGATAGGGGATGTCCCCATTTTAGCATCTAAGTTCTATTTTGAAAAGGCAAAGATTGAGGGCTTAAAAAACTATTGTAAAGGTTCTGTAAAAGAGGGTGTAGGAGCTGGGGGGATAGCAGTTTATAGCATAACTAATAATTTAAACCCTGAAAAAATTAGGGAATTTGTAGAAAATAAGTTTTATGAGTGGTATGGAAATAAAATCTAAAACTTTAAAATAAAAAGTTTTTTAACATTTTTCATTATTTTCATCTTTATTATTTTTACTCCTAATTGACCTCCATAAAAAATAAATTGCTCCTCCCCACAAAATTAAAGCTCCAAATATAAACATTGCTATAGCCCCAACATTCATAATTATCAACCTTTAATAGTTTTCATTTTTTGAAGAATTATGCTTACAACAAATGTCAATGGAATAATTAAAGCTCCAAATATAACGTAGGTTGTTTTATAACCTCCATAACCGGATGTTAAAAC
>JBDOKN010000035.1:0-2357 GCA_039833665.1 Methanocaldococcus sp. | reverse complement strand
TTTTAAGATATATGCTATTCCTTGCCCAAAACTAATTCCTCCGTCTCCGTTAGGGACTCTTTTATGATAGATAAAATTAAAGCCCTCTCTTTTTGCATTACTCATAATTCTTTCAGTTATTATTTTATTGTATGAAACACCCCCAGTAATGCCTATGTTGTTTATTCCATACTTGCCTGCTATTTTTTTAGCAATCTCAAATAACCCATCAGCTATATAGATATGAGCAAAGTGTGCTATTTTTTCATTGTTTTCATTGTTTAAAAGCATTTCATAGGATTTATAAATAAGTTCTGTTGTATTTAATACATTATTTTTTATCTTTGGCTCTACATCAATATCTCCTTTAAATCTATTTGCTTCTGGCTCTAATCTTATACTTGGCTCCCCATCATAGGTTTTTTCAAAGCAAATGCCTAATAATGATGAAACAGCATCTAAAACCCTACCGGTGGATGTGGTTATTGGACAATTAAGCTTTTTTTCAAGCTGAAATTTCAATAATTTAAGTTCTTTTTCTGAGAAGAAATTATATCTCTTTATAAAATCAAATGCCTCCTCACCAATTGCCTTATATAAAATTGAAAGAAGCATCCTCAAAGGATACTTAGTTGCTAAGTCCCCTCCTAATTGATACTGCTCCTCTAAATGTCCTACTCTCTCCATCTTACCCTCTTTAAATAATAAAATCTCTCCCCCCCAAATATTTCCATCCAATCCATAACCTACCCCGTCCAATGACAAAATTATTGCATCATCTAAATAGTTATTATCTCCCAATAAGCTATAAGCATGTGCAAAGTGATGCTGAACCCTAAAAATCTCAGCCCCAAACTTTTCAGCTAATTCCTCAGCTAATTTTGTGGAATTAAATTGAGGATGTAAATCACAAACAATGGCATCAATTTTATTTGTGTTTGTTAATCTCAAAATGTTATTTATTGCATCTCTTAGATAGAGGAATGTCTCATATTTTGAAGTATTCCCAATATATTGTGTTAAATAAAACTTATTCTTTTTTACAATGCAGGCAGTTGAATTTAGCTCTGCACCAACGCATAAGATATTTTTATCATTCTCAATATCAACTTTTACGGGCTCTGGAGCAAATCCTCTCGACCTTCTTAAAAAAACTAATCTATCAGCTACCTTTTTAACAACACTATCATCGCATCTATTTACTATCCTTCTATTATGCAATAAGAAATAATCAGCAATGCCCTCAAGCTTTTTTAATATCTCATCATTATCTTTAACCATTGGTAAGCCAGGCAGATTGGCAGAGGTCATAACATAGGCAATCTCTTTATCAAATAGAAGATAATGTAATCCACTATATGGAAGCATAACCCCAATAGTATCTAAGTTGGAAACATATTTTGAAAAATATTTATCGTAATCTCTACCTTTCTTTAAAACTACTATTGGTCTTCTTAAAGATGATAAGGCATTTTTTTCATCTTCATCAAATTCAGCAAATAAATCTATATATTCTATTTTACTCATCACTGCAAATGGTTGGGTTGGTCTCCCCAATCTTTCTCTTAAATTTAAAACCGGCTCGTCTTCACTAACCTTACAAGCTAAATGTGTTCCTCCAATCCCTTTTATAGCTAAGATATAGCCCTCTTCTAATAACTTAACCGCCCCTCTAATTGCCTCATCCTTTTCAGCTATAATGCTTTTTCCATCACTCAAAAATACCTTAGGACCGCAAATTGGGCAACAAGTGGCTTGAGCATGAAATCTCCTATCTAAAGGATTTTTATATTCCTTCAAGCACTTTTCACATAAAGGAAAATCTCTCATTGATGTATTTTCTCTATCATAGGGAAGTTTTTCAACTATGGTAAATCTCGGCCCACAGTTTGTGCATGCGATGAATGGATATCTATATCTCCTATCATTTTTATCAAGCATCTCTTTTAAGCAGTCGTCACATATTGCCACATCGGCTGGAATTGTTCCATCCTCTTCTTCTTTGCTGTTTTCACTTTTTACAATATAAAAATCATTAAAGTTAATATTGTCTTCCATCTCTATAATATCTAAATTATCAATCCTTGATAATGGTGGTTTTTTATTTTTTAAATCATTGATAAAACTTTTTATATCTTCTTTTTTTCCTTCAACAACTATTTCAACATAATTTCCTAAGTTTTTTACATAACCTTTTAAATTATTTCTTTTGGCTATTCTATAAACAAATGGCCTAAATCCCACTCCCTGAACTATACCTTTAACTTTAATTTTCACCTTCATCTTAACACCAATAAAATATTAACATCTTAATTTTTATTAATCTTTGGAAACAAACGCTATTAATAATCTTAATATAGCTTTTTATAAATTAAATA
>JBDOKN010000034.1:0-2396 GCA_039833665.1 Methanocaldococcus sp. | reverse complement strand
CTCTATTATCTCATTTAGTTGTTTATCTACACTTCTCCAATGCATTAATGTATCTTCTAAGTTGAACTCCTTGTTAAACTCCTCTAAGTATTTTATAATTGTCTTTAATGTTGGTTTTCTATCTTCAGAGAGGTATTTGCTAAATGCATTGTGGTCTATATGATGTTCTTTGCAGAATTTTTGTTTATTAACTGTCTTTAACAATTCATCTAATTTCTCTATAACTTCTTTCCATTCCTTTAATGTTGAATTTATATGTTTGAGAGTTTCAATTTTCTCTTTGTATGCCACATAATCCCTATACTTCCCAATTAATATATTTAAGTGCCTTTCTAATCTTTCTATTGAGTATTCGTTTTTATTGGCATTATCTAACGATTCTCCAAACAGTTCATATAACTCCTTCAAAATATTTCCAACTGGAACTGTTCCTACATTTGGACTGCCCTCTTTGTTTAAAAACCTTTCAAATCCAGCAACCTTGAATCTTGGTTTTATTATGTTGTAAAATTTGACAATATCCTCTGAATTTTGGATTAGTATTCTATAATATATGCTATTTCTAATCTTTTTCTCTTTTAAGAATGGAGTGATGCCCAATCTAACTAATAGATAATAAATGCCGTTGGCAAACTCTTTACTTGCCGTTGCTATTTCAATGCCCCTCTCTCCAATATAGCCATCTCCTTCAAACACCCCCCTTATAAATGCTGATATTATCTTTTTATTTCCTTTAAGTATGACCTCTGGAACTTTCAATGTTTTTGATTTTCTGCTTTCTGGATATCCAAGAGCTTTTATGACTAAATATATTGTTTTTGGATTTCTTATTCTTAACCTTCCCTTATCAACAAAGTAAAACTCATCCTCTCTAATATCAAATACCTCCATCATCAAGTTTTTATAATGCTCTATAAGTTTATCATCGCAGTTATTGAATTCAACATTTCCTCCACTACCCTCTGCCCATAACAACCCTAACAACTCAGCAAAGTTTTCATCAAGCTTGATGTTCGCTCTTATTTTTCTTGATTTTATGTGGTTATCTCCTTTGTAGTAGAGATACTCAACTTTATCAGTTTTATCAACTTTATTTATTGGTTTTTCTTCTCCATTGTCTAAAATTGCATAGAATTTATCTCTCTCTTCAATGTTTTTAATTAAATCTAAGATATTAAGCTCAGCTTCCTCTCCATCAATGTCTATATTTTTAGCTACTCCAATAACATCTCCTACATCTAAGTTTTTAACTTCTCTCCATCCAACAAATCCATCTTTAATGCATAGTATTGGATGTCTTTCAGTTAAAATTAACTCTCTTCCTAATTTTGTCTTAATTTTTATTAATTTGCTCTCTTTTCTCTTGTAAGTTTTAATAATTGGGTTTGCTACAACTTTATTTAACCCAACGGATAAAACACAATCTCCCAATTTTAACTCTTCAATATTTTTAAATGTCCCATCTGGCAATAAGACCTTTGTTCCTTTTGGTAAGCACTTTCCGCTTCCAGGCGGTCCAGAGACAAAGATACCCTCTGCTCTCTCTTTTAATCTTTCTAATAACTTATCTGATAATTCATAGTCATCTAATGAAGCTTTAACCACGGGTCTAACTGCTGTAACCTCTAATGCCTCAGAAAATGGAGGTCTTGCAATTGAAATTCTAATATTTCCTAATTGTATAACAGTAGCCCCTTTTCTTTGAATTTCAAAGAATCCATTGTTTTGTTCAGCATACTTTATAATATTATCAATAATATCCTCCATTTCTTCCTTTGTTAGTTCTTTATCTCCAATTGGAACAAGTTTAACAGCCCCTGGCTTTCCCTTTTTTGCATAAGGTAAGCAACCTTCTTTTAAATGCACAGACATTGTTTCTTCATCGAAATATTTATTTAATACAAGCTCTACCTCTTCCTCAATACTTTCTAAGTAATACGCCTCAATCCCCTGTGCCTTAGCTAAGTTATATTGAATCCAATCACTTGTTAATAGTATAGAGTTTGTCTCCTTAGCTACTTTTCTAATCATTGCATCAATCTCTCCACTTTTTGCTAAAAATATCTCCTCCCTTGTAGGTCTCTCTCCATAGTATTCAACTTTAATATTGTATTCATTAGCTTTTTCCACTAACTTTCTAAGCTCTTCTATTCCTTTATATCCTATTTCCCTCCCCCTATTTGCTTGAAATTCTAATTCAGAAACAACTGCCTCAGGGATTATTATAGTAGCATCTTTTAATTTTCCTTTTTCAATAAGTTCAGTTATTCTACCGTCTATAACTACACATGTATCAACACAAACTTTTTTTCCAATTAAATCCAATTCATCAATAGATTTTGTTTCTAACTTTTTTCTCTCTTCAAGATTCATAATAATTCACCCAAATTTTTTAT
>JBDOKN010000033.1:0-2319 GCA_039833665.1 Methanocaldococcus sp. | reverse complement strand
GAAAGCTATATTAAAGAGAAATTTCCTTATCCCAAAGTTAGAGAACCACAAAAAAGGATGATGTTAAAGATTTACAACTGTATAAAAAATAGGAGAAATTTAATAGTTGAAGCTCCAACAGGCGTTGGAAAAACCTTGGGTTATCTAATTCCCGCTTTATATTTTGCAGAGAGGGGGAAGAGAGTTTTAATATTAACAGAAACAATAGACCAGCAGGTTAGGATTTATGAGGACTTAAGCTCTTTAAAGCATAATTTAAAGGTTTCATTTTTAATGGGGAAGAGTAATTTTATTTGCAAATCAAAAGGAGGGAAGGCAAATAGATTATATTGCCAATTAAATAAAAAATGCTTATATAGACCAAATAAAAGACCAATTTGTTATTGTGGAACAAAAAAACAGCAGATAAATTTAGGGGATAAAGTTCTTTATTATTGCCCATACTGTTGCTGTGAATATCAAAAGGCAAAAATAGAGAGTATCTTAGCCGATATTGTAGTTATGAATAACAGTATGTTTTACTATGCTAAGGAAGATATTGAGGCAAGGAGGGACATTGACATAATTATATGTGATGAAGCCCATAAATTGGAAAACAGTATAAGGAATACATCAACAATTGTCATAAATCCAGAATTATCAATTAATAGATTAAAATATATGGCTTTATATTATTCCCCAAACATTTTAAAAAAGAGGTTGGATATTGAGGATGAGAACTTCTGGGAAATTATTGAGAGATATTTAACAAGTAGAAATGTTGATATAGATATCTGCAAAGACACAATAATTTTTGATGGGGAAAATTTAAGTTCTTGGAGATATAAAACAGAACTTGCTGTGTTGGGAGCTATCTTAGATGCATATTATCAAATAAATAACATAAAGAATAAAATATTAAGATTTAACGAAAATGAAGAGATTGATAAAGAGGAACTTAAATTTGAAGTTGATAATAAAGCTTTAATAGCCATAGAGCTTGATTTTATTCATAAAAAGAAATTATCTGACCTGTATCTTTTAGAATTTATGGAGAATATTAAAAATTTAAGATACATTAATGAAAACTATGTAATTTATAGAAGTGGAAACTCCTTATTATGTGAGCCAGTTTTTGTTAGTTCTCATTTAAAAGAGCTTTATGGAAATGCTGTAGTTATACACTGCTCAGCAACTATTGGAAATTTAAAGATGCATGCTTTAAAGACAGGTTTAGATAGAGCAGAATTTTTAATTTTAGAAAGCCCATTTCCAAAGAATAGGAAAAAAATTATTGCCCTAAAAGATGGAGCAGATATGAAGTATGAGAGGAAAGATAGGGAGAAGGCAAATAAAAATTTGTTGAGGATATTGGAAGCAATAAACGGAAACTCTTTAATTTTATTCAAAAGTTTTGAGGATTTAGATAGTTTTTACAAATATCTAAAAAGGGAGATTGTAAAAACAAATATTAGAAATAAAAATATCCATGTATATGAGCAAGGTATGAATGGAAAAGAAGCTAAGGAATTAAAGGAAAGATTTGAAAAAATTGGAGGAGTTTTATTAGCAACTGGGAGGTTTGCTGAGGGTGTTGATATTCCTGGAGAGGCATTGGTTGGGGTTGTTATTGACTCCCTTCCATTTCCAGTTCCAACTCCTTTAATATTGAGAGAGCAGAAGATATTGGAAGAGAGATTTAAAATTAGAGGGGTTAGGGATGCTCATTGGAGAGCTTTTTTAATGACATCATTTGATAGAATGGCAAGAACATTGGTTCAGATGATTGGAAGGTTGATAAGAACTGAGAATGATTATGGCGTTGTAGTTATACAGGATAAGAGGTTTGCAGATTGGGTGGGAAGGGTTATGAAAGAAAAAGGTTATTTAAAAGATAACTATGAGGTTATGAGTTTAGATATGGCTATAAAATACATTCCGAAGTTTATGAGTCAGTTTAGGAAATAGGTTTTTATTTTTAATATTTTAATTTTTACATTTAAATTAATAAATATAATTATCTAAATAAAAATAATGGTAGGACGGCGAGGATACAAACGAAACTTTTAGTAAAAGTTTCATCAAAACATGATACATTGCCTCGCTTCGCTCGCCAATGCCTCTTAGATTACAGTGGGGCTGAATGTAGTGAAGCCCCACTCTGGGTATCCCAATAGGGCGAAGCCCTATGGAAATAAAATATGGTAGGGCGGCGGGGATTCGAACCCCGGACCACTCGGTTATCAGCCGAGCACTCTAACCAGGCTGAGCCACCGCCCTACAACCACCAGAAGCAAAAATTAAATAATAATAACTGATATATATACTTTTCGGTTATTG
>JBDOKN010000032.1:0-2377 GCA_039833665.1 Methanocaldococcus sp. | reverse complement strand
TATGATGCAATTGAATTGGCGGAGAAGTTTGGAACGCCATTATATGTAATGTCAGAGGAGCAGATAAAGATAAATTATAATAGATACATTGAAGCATTTAAAAGATGGGAAGAAGAAACAGGAAAGGAGTTTATTGTTGCATATGCATATAAGGCAAATTCAAATTTAGCTATTACAAGGTTGTTGGCTAAGCTTGGCTGTGGGGCAGATGTTGTTAGCGGAGGAGAGTTGTATATAGCAAAGCTTTCAAATGTCCCCTCAAAGAAAATTGTATTTAATGGGAATTGTAAAACAAAAGAAGAGATTATAATGGGGATTGAGGCAAATATAAGAGCTTTTAACGTTGATAGTATAAGCGAGCTAATCTTAATCAATGAGACGGCAAAAGAGCTCGGAGAGATTGCAAATGTAGCTTTTAGAATAAACCCTAACGTCAATCCAAAGACACATCCAAAGATTTCCACTGGTTTAAAGAAAAATAAGTTTGGCTTAGATGTTGAGAGTGGTTTAGCCCTAAAAGCTATAAAAATGGCTTTGGAAATGGAGAACGTAAATGTTGTTGGAGTTCATTGCCATATTGGCTCTCAATTAACAGATATAAGCCCATTTGTTGAGGCAACAGAAAAAGTTATGGAGTTCGTTGTTAAATTAAAAGAAGAGGGAATAAAAATAGAGGATGTTAATTTAGGGGGAGGTTTAGGGATACCTTACTATAAAGATAAACAAATTCCTACTCAAAAGGACTTGGCTGATGCAATAATAAACACAATGTTAAAATATAAGGATAAGGTAGAGATGCCAAATCTCATTTTAGAGCCGGGTAGAAGTTTAGTTGCAACTGCTGGCTATCTTTTGGGGAAAGTTCATCATATAAAAGAAACTCCCATAACAAAGTGGGTTATGATTGACGCTGGAATGAATGACATGATGAGACCGGCAATGTATGACGCCTATCATCATATAATAAACTGCAAAGTTAAAGATAAAAAAGAGGTTGTTAGCATAGCAGGAGGTTTATGTGAGAGTAGTGATGTCTTTGGTAGAGATAGAGAGCTTGACAAAGTAGAGGTTGGAGACATATTGGCTATATTTGATGTTGGTGCTTATGGAATAAGCATGGCTAACAACTATAACGCAAGAGGAAGACCAAGAATGGTTTTAACATCCAAAAAGGGAGTATTTTTAATTAGAGAAAGAGAGACCTATGCTGATTTAATTGCTAAGGATATAGTTCCTCCTCACTTGCTATAATTAACCTATTTTATAATAATAAATCATAATTTTTTTATATCTTCAATCCATTAAATCATCAAAATTTATTAAACTCTGGTGAGAATAATGAAAGAAGTTGCAATAATTGGAGCTACTGGATACACTGGGGCAGAGTTGTTGAGATTATTGGCAAATCATGAAAAGGTTAATGTAGCATATATAACATCAAGAAAAGAAGCTGGAAAACATATTTTTAAAGTTCATCCACATTTAAAAGGTATTGAAAAGTATAAAGAATTATATTTCACTGAAAATATTGATAAAGTTGAGGCAGATTTAGTATTTACTGCAACACCACACGGGGCTTCAATGAATATAGTCCCAGATTTTATTGAGAGAGGAATGAAAGTTATCGACCTAAGTGGAGATTACAGATTTGAGGATTTAAGCTTGTATGAGAAATATTATAAAATAAAACATAAAGGATTGCCTGATGTGAAAATTGCCTATGGATTGCCAGAATTACATAGGGAGGAAATAAAAGAAGCTCAACTTGTGGCAAATCCTGGATGTTTCCCAACAGGGGCTATTTTAGCTGTTGCCCCATTAGTTAAGGAGTGTATTATAGAGGAGAGGATTATATTTGATTCAAAAACAGGTGTTAGTGGGGCTGGAATAAATCCAAGTGAAACAACTCACTTCCCAAATGTAAATGAGAACATAAATCCTTACAAAATAACAACTCACAGACACACTCCAGAGATTGAAAAAGAGTTAAAAAAACTTGGAAAAGTTAAAGTTTCATTCACTCCTCACTTGGCTCCAATAACAAGAGGCATTTTAACAACTGCACATACATTTTTGGATAAAGATGTTGATAGGGAGGAGATAATTGAGATTTATAAAAAATTCTATAAAGATGAGATTTTTGTTAGGATATTTTCAGAAGATGTCCCAAAATTAACGTGGGTTAGAGGAACTAACTTCTGTGATATTGGTGGATTTGAGATAGATGAACATGGTAGATTGGTAGTTATCTCAGCAATAGATAATTTAGTTAAAGGAGCGAGTGGGCAGGCAATACAGAATATGAATATAATGTTTGGCTTTAACGAAAAAGAGGGGTTGTTTGAAATTGGATTAAATCCATAATTCCTATTTTTTT
>JBDOKN010000031.1:0-6337 GCA_039833665.1 Methanocaldococcus sp. | reverse complement strand
ATAAGATAAAATAATAGTATAAGCTCTTATTCACTATTTTCTTCTTTTTCTTCAGATATTTCTTTATTTTCTTTTGTATCGTCGCTTTGTTCTTTCTTTTCTTTAATAAGTTTTTCTATAACAACATTTCTTGGAGTTATTAGTAAATGCTCATCTCCCAAAGCCAATAGCATTCCTCCAAATTTTGCAACCTCATTTCTCATCTTTCTGATGATTTCGATAAATTCATCGTCAATCTCCTTCTCTAAGTTGGGAGTTTTTGCTATAACAATATATCCTGCCTCAGCCATAACTATGGCATTTACGGCATCTTTATCGTCTTCAATACTGCAAACTTTTATAATTACTTTCTCCTCTTCAACTGGAGTTAGTGGAATTTCCTCGATTTCTTCTAAGTAGTCATCCACAGATACTGGATTGGGTGCTGAAATATTACTTCCCCTTCCTTTATTTAGAATCTTCTTTAACTTTTCTAACATTACATCACCTTTTCAAATACTTAATAATTATATCCAACAATTCAGGAATTCCTTCAAAAGTTTTTGCTGATACAAATATTGGTTTATTCTTTATCCTTTTTTCAACATAATTCTTTAAATTTTCTTTATCACTGTCATTTAATAAATCACATTTATTGATTACCACTATAATAGGTTTTTGGTATCTGAATTTTAACAGGTGGTGAAGTTTCTCAAAGCTCCTCAATAATCCAACACTGCCATCAATCACATGTATAATCATGTCTGAATCATTAATCTCCTCAAATGTCTTTTCTAAAACTTTTGGTGTCATAATTGGGGATTGTTTGTCAGTTGTTGTATATAAACCCCCCAAATCAACAAAAACTAAATTTACAAACTCTGGCTCCTCCTTAATTCTTCCAATCTTCAATTTTCCCCAGTATCTTTTTATGGGCATTTTTGTAGTTCCACCTACCTCAGAAACTAACGAAACATATTTTCCAAATAATGCGTTCATTATTGATGATTTTCCAGCATTTTCTGGACCAATAATGGCTATTTTAAACTCTCTACCTTCCATAGTCCCACATTATAATTTATAGTTCTTTTCAAAATATTTTGGAATACATAAGGTATTAATGAACTCCTTCCTAATGGAAGGAGTTCAAACTTCCTTAATAAATTTTATCACTTTTGAAAAGAACTATATAATATCTTCACATAATTTTGGAGCTAATGAGTGATGCTCAGCTAAACCTAAGGCGGCAACAGCTCCTATAATTCCACCTTCTCCATTAACTGGGATTATCTTTATGTTATTTCTTAAAGCTATTGACTTAGCTTCTTCTATTTTAACCATCCCTTTTTTAGCTTTTAATGCAAATAATTTCATACTTTTTGATGGGAAAAGTCCATAATAAACAGCCATTGCTGTTTCATCTGATAAACTTCTCTCCTCTAATAATTTTTTAATGAATTTATCCAATTTGTATTTGTATTCTGGATAAATAGCAAAACTTAAAGCTATGGATACACAGTTTTGTGTTTTGTTTGGATTACCGGGATAGAGTTGAACAATTGTGTGGTCTAAATAATAGCCCAAGTTATTTTTTTCAACTTCTAAGCCAATCTCATGTGCTAAAACCCATGTAGCTCCTTCTTCTTTTGTATCTGTATCGTCAATACCGACAATAACCTTTTCCATTTTTGGAGTTATAACCTCTGCTCTTCCAAGTTTTGAACCCCCTCCTTTCTCTAAAATATTCACTTCAAGGACATTTTTAGCCCCTTTTCTTAGCTCAGTTCCTACTCCTCCTCCAGCTAATCCTGCATAAACAATATGAACCCTATTATCCTCTATATAGACCTCTTCAATTCCTGCCGCTGATAATGAAGGGACTAAATTTAATTTTTCTTTACCAATTTTTGTTACGAAGTGATGTTTATTTCCTTCTCTCCATGCTGATAATATTAAAGGAGAAGTTCTTTTATATTGGTAGATAACCCACTCACTGCCGTTTGGACAAGGATGTTCTTCAACTATCTCAACAAGGTTTAAAGCATCATCAACCATTGCAATAACTCTCTTATAATTTACTGACATAGAATCACCATTATGTTTTGTTGTTAAGAAATTTGAAATACCCAGTATTATGTGATGTTTTTAAAATTCTTTGTAAAATTTAGCAATGACAAAAAATAGCTAACATCTGTTGTATATTTTTATATAATTTTTGAAATAGTTCTGATTATGTCTCCATCTGAGATTATTCCAACTAACTTATTATTTTTATCAACTACTGGTAGTTGATTAATAATCTCATCTTTTTTCCCATTTATGTCCATTTTTTTTATCGCCTCTAAGATATTGGCATCTTCATGTATTGTAATTACATCCTCTGTCATCACATCTCCTATTGTTGTCTCTAATGTATATCTATCTCTTATTAAATTATAGCCAATATCTGTTGTTGTTACTATGCCAATAACTCTATTTTCATCATCTATTACTGGTAGAGAGCTAATTTTATATTTTAACATTTTTTCAAATGCCTCTACAACACCCTCATCTCTTTTAGCAATTATTACATTTTTTGTCATTACATCTTTTACTTTTATATTTTTAAGAATATCAATCATTTATAACACCTAAAAAGTTTTAACCTTATAGAGTGGAATTAGAATAATAAATTTTTTTATAGTATTTAGATATATATATTCAGAAGGATTAAAGATAAAATAGTAATATATTTATAGGATGTATATAATAAAATGTCAGTTTCTAAGATACTTGTAGGGATTGTTATGAATATATTTAAATTCCTTAGAAAAGATAAAAAAGCTCTACTTTTAATATTTGTTGGAACAGTTGCTTTTATTTTTATATTTATCCCATTTCTTAAATTTCAGATGGTAGGTTCAAATCATAAAATAAATGCATATCCGAGTTTATCGGCTGTATGTGGTCTTTTATTAGGTCCAATTTATGGATTTTTTGCAATTATGCTAACAATAATAATATACTTTTTTTTAAATCCAAAAGCATTTTATTTCGGAATTTATTCTTTAATCCCTCCTACATTAGCGGTTATATCTGCGGGAGCGTTATCTGAAGGGAAATGGAAATATTCAGCTATAATTTTAATTGTGGGTTTGTTATTGTTTTATTTAACAGATGTTGGGAGAGCAGTTTTTTATCACCCCTTTCTTTCAATTCTTGCTTTATTGCTTATCCTCATTTTTAGAGGAAAGATAAGTGAGCTATTATTTAACAAAGATTGGACGAAGATGATGATTGGGGCTTTAATTCTATCATTCTCGTCGGTTATGATAGACCATATGTATGGTTCAATTTTAGGAATTGTATATTTACATTTATCAGCAGAAGATTACATTTCAGTAATTCCTATATTTATTGAAGAGAGGTTAATAATGACTATATTGGGGGCGTTTTTTGTAATTTTTTCAATAGAAATTAGCAGATGTTTTTTAAGAAATGCTACAAAATTAAAAGAAAAGTTAATAAAAGATTATATTGATGAAGAGATAAAAACAACTAATAACAACTGCATTTTAAACGCAGATGAAGAGTTATTAGAAAAGTATGGTGTTAAAATACCATCAGAAGAAGAGCAAAAGGAAATTTTAAAAACATTTGTAGAAGTTATGATAGCTAATAATGATAAAGATGGAGGAAATAATTATAAAAAATATTTATAAATTATTGCTTTTTATAACAAAGTGCTTTCTTTTATTTTTTCGATAACCTTTGGAATATCTCTATCTTTTACCTCTTTTAACTTTTCTAAGGCATTAACGATTTTGTCAATTTCTTCAACAAACCTCTTATCTGAGGAGGTTAGATAAACTATTTCCTTTTTTGCGTATGATTGTTCTACAAGAGAAGTTTTATGAATTATAGATATACACTCCAATCCCAATATTTTCTTAATATCATTAATTACACTCTCTGGTAAATCATCAGCTTTGTTTATTACAAATCCAGCAGGTATGCTCTCTAAATAGTTCGTTCCAATGACTATTGTATTTATCGCCCCTTGCAAACTTGGACCAAAGGCAGTGTAATCCAAAACTGGGATAAAGTAATCGGAGAGACCTAAAGCTAAATAGGTTTCAACACCACTTGATGTAGATGGGGCATCTATAAACACATAATCGTAATCCCCTAACTCTTTAAATCTCTTCAAAATATTTATGTCAAATTTTAAATAATCGGCAAGTGATTTTCCAACAGTTAAAAGCTCTATATTTTCAATTGGAGTATTAACGATAGCGTCTTTTATAGGGCGTTTTTCTTCTATAATATCAGATAAAAATATGTTTGACTTTACATTTAGAAGATGAGATAATGACTTTGAACCAGTGTCTCCGTCAATTAATAAAATTCTTTTACCCCTCTTTGCCAAAGCTGCTGCAACGTTTGCTGTAATAATTGTTTTTCCAGTTCCTCCTTTTGCAATTGAGAATGTAATTACCTTCATTTGTATCCCCCTAAATCTCTCTTTATTGTCTCTCTTTATCTCCAAGCATTCCTATTATAATCTTTGGAATCTTTGCCTCTTTCCACTTTGCTTCCCATTTCATAATATTTTCTATAATCTCTATCGCCTCCTGTCCTTTTTTTGTTAAATAGTATTTACTCCCATCTTTCTGTATTAAACTTTCATCTTCCAATTCGTTCAATCTCTCTGCTAATGTTCTCGTGCTTACTCCACATCCTTCCATATCTAAAGCGTTTTTTATACTTGTGAAAGAATTTACACCCTCTTTAATTTTATATAGTATCTCTATCGTTCCCTTCTTCCCAAGCACATAGAAGATTGACATATTCTCACACTAAATTTATTTTAATAAAAAAATTTACTAAAACAATTTTTTCTAATTTTTAATATTAATTATAACCTTGTTAAATTTAATAATATATAAAACTTTCCAAATTAAGTGTATAAAAATGAGATATTGAAAATTTTAAAAATTTCTTATCCTTTATTTTAAATTATGAAAAAAAGCTGTTTAAATTTAGAAATCTAAGCTAATTATCTTTAAATCTAAATTTGAAGATAAAAACTCTTTAAATTTTTTTAATCCAAAAATCTCAGTTGAGTAATGGGTGGCATCAACAACGACTAAACCAAGTTCTTCAGCTAAAATTTTTGAATGGTGCGTTAAGTCCCCAGAAAGATAGACATCAGCTCTTTCAGCAACATACTTTATGGATGATTGAGACAAACCATAGCCAGATAAAACAGCTAATTTAAAATTGTCCTTTACTTCTTTACTTTTAACAACTATAGGATTTTTGTGAATATATTTTTTAGTTATATCTAAAAATTCCTCAAAACTTCCTTTAAAAATCCCAACCCTTCCAAGTCCATTATCATATAGAGGTTGGAGATTTTCTAAATTATAAAGTTCTGCTAAAGCATCATTCAGTCCATTTTTGCAGATGTCTAAGTTTGTATGGGCAGAGTAGAGGATGATGTCATTTTCCACCAATATCTTTAATTTTTTATAAATGATTCCGGTAAAATTTCTTATAGGGTCTTTTAATAATGGATGGTGAGTAAATAAAAAATCAACTCCCTCTTTTTCTGCTTTTTTAATAACTGATAGTGATGGGTCTAAGGCAATACCCAACTTTTTTACTTCTTTATCTAAATTATCTCCAACCTGTAATCCAACATTATCCCCCTCAATAGCTAAATCTTTTGGGGCAAATGTCTCAATGAACTCTATAATCTCTTTAGCTTTCATATTCATAACCTCCATGCATTTATAACCATAAGTTCCTCAAATGGAACTTTTAAACGGGCAGAAATTTCAACTTTGAAACCAAGAGATTTTAATTTATTTATTGTTTCTCTCTCACCAGTTAATGAACTTTGGAGTATTTGAGCTATACCGCCTTTTTTTAAATAATTTGGCAACTCATAGATAAACCTATCTAAAATTTCCCTCCCATTTTTTCCCCCATCAAAAGCATAATTTAAATAACTGTTTATTTTTTCATCCTCAGATGTTGGTAAATACGGAGGGTTGAATAAGATGACATCAAACTCTCCATTAACATTTTCAAATAAATCACTCTTAAAGAATGAGATATTAACATTATTTAATTCCGCATTTTCTTTGGCTAATTTTACAGCATAAGGGTTTATATCAACACCAACAACTTTTTTAGCTCCTTTTTTTGCACATGCAATTGAAATTAATCCCGTCCCAACGCCTATTTCTAAAACCTCCTTATCTTTAACATCTACAAGGTTTTTTAGTAATAAAATTGAATCTTCAGCTGGTTCATATACTTCTGGATGTAATTTTAGTTTAATTTCATCTATCTCAATTATCATTGACTC
>JBDOKN010000030.1:0-32002 GCA_039833665.1 Methanocaldococcus sp. | reverse complement strand
AAGTGTTAGAGAAAACTCCATACACAGAGGAAGAGATAAATATAAGTAGCGAAAATATTAAGAGGGTTGAGGAGCTTAGAGAAAATATAAATGAGAGAATAGAAAGCTATGTATCTAAAGTTTTGAAAAGGGTGGTTTAATGAATATAAAGGATATAAAGTTGAACGCAGATGAAACAAAAACAACTAAAGCTATATTAAAGGCAAGCTTTGATATGTGGTTGGACATCTTGGAAGTTGATGTTGTTATAGTTGGAGCTGGACCAAGTGGTTTAACATGTGCGAGATATTTAGCTAAGGAAGGATTTAAAGTCGTTGTTTTAGAGAGGCATTTAGCATTTGGTGGAGGGACCTGGGGAGGAGGAATGGGCTTTCCATACATTGCTGTTGAAGAGCCAGCTGACGAAATATTGAGAGAGGTTGGAATTAAGTTAATTGATATGGGAGAGGGTTATTACGTTGCTGACTCTGTTGAAGTTCCTGCTAAATTGGCAGTTGCAGCAATGGATGCTGGAGCTAAAATATTAACTGGCATTGTTGTTGAAGATTTAATTTTAAGAGAGGATGGCGTTGCTGGAGTTGTGATAAACAGCTATGCAATTGAAAGGGCTGGATTGCATATTGACCCATTGACTATAAGAAGTAAGGTTGTGGTTGATGCTACTGGACATGAGGCTTCAATAGTCAATATTCTTGTAAAAAAGAACAAGTTAGAGATAGATGTCCCTGGAGAGAAATCAATGTGGGCTGAGAAAGGAGAAAATGCATTATTAAGAAATACAAGAGAAATTTACCCAAACCTATTTGTTTGTGGAATGGCTGCTAACGCAGCTTATGGCGGTTATAGGATGGGGGCGATATTTGGAGGAATGTATTTATCTGGAAAATTGTGTGCTGAATTAATTACTGAAAAACTAAAAAATAAAGAATAAATTTTAATTCTAAAATTAATTTTAGTTCTTTATGCTTTCTTTTAATAAAACAATCTGTTCTCTCAATTTATGATTTCCTACTTTTCTGGCAATGTTTAAAATTGATTCTACCTCTTCATCAAAGTTCTTTAAAATCCCCTCCTCAATCCTTTGAATCTTTAAATTTATTAAGAAAAGGGCTTCATAATCAAAAGATGATTTAAATTCTTTTTTATCTATAAAGTCCTTAACCATTTCTAAAATCTCTATAAGTGCCAATCTCTTCTGTATAAATTCCTCAGTTAGTTTTCTTCTCCTTCTTCCAGTTAAAAGTAGCTCAATCTCACTTTTTAACTCATAACTTCCTACCCTTAAAGCCATATTAGTTAAGCTTCTAATTTCAGATTTATAATCTAAAACAATCCCATCATCCAATCTTAAAATTTTTAAGCCAATTAGATTTAGGATGAGTTTATCTTCATAAGATTTGTATGGTTTCTTCTCTATATAACTTTTTAGATACTCCAAAATCTCAATAATCCTTTTTATTTTATTTTTTTGGGATTTTGTTAATCTTTTTTTCTCTCCAAATAGTAAAAGGTTTATTTCTCTTTTCATGTCAAAACTACCAACTTTTTTAGCTATTTCTGAAATTTTAGTTGCTATTGGTAATATATCCTCATCTAAAACATGTCCTTTTTCAAGATAATTTAGCATTAACCTTATAACTGCCTTTTCATCACTACCTTCCTTTGCATACATCTCTAAAATCTCTAAAATATAAATGAATTGCTCTATAACTTCTATTTTGCTTTTTTCTAACAGCATTTGAATCCCTTCATTTAAAAAATGATAATTATTTTAAACTCCTAAATACATCCTCCATAACCTTTATTGTTTTATCAATAACTTCATCATCATGTTTTATTGAGGTAAAGCAACATTCAAACTGTGAAGGAGGAACAAAAACCCCTTTCTCCAACAATCCCCAGAAGTATTTCATAAATCTCTCAACATCACTTTGCTTAGCAATATCATAATTCAAAACCTCGTTTTCATTGAAATAGATTTGGAACATTGAAGCAATGTTATAAACCTTAGCTTTAATATCATATTTATCAGCCAATTCTCTTAGTGTCTCTGCCAATATCTTAGCAGTTCTTGCTGTTTCTTTATAAAACCTATCATCTAACTGTTCAAGTGTTGCAATTCCAGCAGTTATTGATATTGGATTTCCGTTAAATGTTCCTGCTTGATATATAGCCCCCAACGGAGAGAACTGTTCCATAATCTCCCTTTTTCCAACAATTGCACCGATTGGAAAGCCCCCTCCTAATATCTTACCCAAAGTGGCAATATCTGGAACTACTCCAAAATACTCCTGAGCTCCTCCCTTAGCCAATCTAAACCCAGTTATAACCTCATCAAATATTAATAAAATGTCATTTTCCTCAGTTACCTCTCTCAAAAATTCTAAATATCCTTCTTTTGGTAAGATACACCCTACATTCCCCATAACTGGCTCAACTATAATACAGGCAATTTCATCTTTATTTTCATTTATAGCTCTTTTAACAGCATCTTCATCATTAAATGGAATTAAGATAGTATTTTTTGTTGTCTCTTCTGGAATTCCTGGAGAGTTTGGATGTCCATGAGTTAAAGCTCCACTACCACTTTTAACTAAAACATAATCATGAGCTCCATGATAAGCCCCATCAAATTTAATAATCTTCTTTCTTCCAGTAACCCCTCTTGCCAATCTTATAGCTGACATCGTTGCCTCAGTTCCAGAATTAACAAATCTAACCATCTCAGCACATGGAACTCTTTTAACAACCTCTTTAGCTAAGATAATCTCTTTCTCTGTTGGACATCCATAAGCACTGCCAAGTTCAAGCTGTTTTTTTACAGCTTCAATTATCTTTTCATTCGCATGACCTAAAACCATTGGACCATAAGCTAAGCAGTAATCAATATAGCGGTTTCCATCAACATCAAATAAATAGCAATCCTTTGCCTTTTCTACAAAAAATGGATATGGCTTAAAGTATCTAACTGGGCTATTAACCCCCCCAACTAAATATTTTTTTGCCTCTTCAAATAATTCCTTTGACTTGTCCATTTTTAAAGCCATTATTTTCACCCCTTACCAATCTTTGCTAAAAATATCAATGGAGAAGAATTAATTACTACCTTCTATCCCAAACTCTTCTTTAATAACTTTTAAGTCATCTCAAACTCTCCTTCATCATAAACAATTTTTATATCTTCTTTTTCCAATAATCAATTTAAATCAGCCCATTAAACTTCAATATCCAAACAACTATGGCTACTAAAAAGAAAGGTAGAACTCCGCAACCCAGCCATTGTTTTTGAGTTAAACTTTCTTCTCCAAAGATTTTGGCAGAAATATGTCCAAAAATTACAGCTCCAATAAACAAAAATATTAAGGTAGAGATTCCACTAAATATTCCTAAACCAGCAGTATATACATAATTTGCCAAATATCCAAAAATAATTCCACCAACAGTATGAATTAGGCAACATTTTCCCTCTAAATCCATATTAATCCCTCTCTATATCTTCTATTGTATAAACCTCTATCTTCTCCTTAGGTCTTTTTGAATCAGTAAAAGAGTAATCAACTACAACCTCAACCTCATCATTTACCCAAAATTCTTTATTGTTTAGGATTTTATCTCCTATTTCTAACAAAAATGCAAACTTCCTCTTTGTTTTTAATGAGCCCTTATCTATCTCTATAACCTCTTTTTTACATTTTGGTTTTATTATGGAATAGTGCATAAATCATCCCTCAATTACAATATCAAAATCTTCAAAAATCTCTTTCACATTTGAAAAATGCTTATCTTTAGTTATAAGTTTCATTTTTCTATTTATTGCAATTGCTGAAATAAGGATGTCAATTGCTGGAATTGGTTTTCCAATTTTTAAAAGTTTGTTTGAAAGTTTTATAGCTAAAGAATAATCTTCTTTTGAAGGATATACAATTTTTAAGCCAAGTTTTAATGCCTTTGGAAATTCAATAACACTAAATATAGTAACATATCCGTTTAGTTTTTCATTATTTTTATAGGCATCTATAAGCTTGTTTGTATCATAGAGCGTCTTTTCCATTCTTCCTCCCTCATTTTCTTATATCCTTTTTCATAAACTTCTAAGTTAGTTTCTTCAATGTCTTTTTTAAACTCTTCTCCAAGTTCTTCAAGAAGTTCTTCTGATGAAATCTCATAAGATTCTTCTATTTTTTTCAAATAATCGATTATTGCTTTTCTTGCAACTTCACTCCACTTTATTTCCTTATGTTTTTTCATTTTAAGATATATTTCATCTGGAATTGATAATGTTATATTTGCCATAGTATCACCAAAAGTATTTTATGTAGATACACATATTTATGTGTTTTCATGTGACTCAATAAAAAAATAAAAAAAGAAAGATTTATCCATTGTAAGCCCTCTCCAATGGAGGAACAACTTGCTTCTTCCTTGACATAACCCCTTCTAAGAATACACTGTTTCCTTCAACTTTAACATTAAATGCCTTTTCAAACATCTCCTTGTTACCAACAACTAATGCCTCACTACCCTCCTTCATAATGTCAGTTATCAAAAAGACGATTAAATCATATCCCTCATTCTTTAACTTCTCTTCTAATAATTTGTAAATATCTTCTTTTTTACTCTCAACTTCACTAACATCTATAACTTCAACCTGTCCAATACCAACCTTCTTTCCATTGAAATCAAAGTTCTTAAAGTCCATACTTATAATCTCTTCTGGCTTCAACTTACCAACAACTGACTTTGCCTTTAAAATTTCCATACCAAACTCTTCTATATTGCTTATTCCAGCAATTTCAGCTAATTTTTTAGCCATCTCTTTATCTAAGTCAGTTGTTGTTGGTGATTTAAACAATACAGTGTCTGATATTATTGCACTCAATAAAAGCCCAGCTAAATCTGGTTTTAAATCCTTTTTCTTTCCACCAATCAAATCGATAGCATCTTTAAAGTATAACTCGGCAATAACTGTTGCTGTTGAACCTACTGGCTTAGCATAGTATAAAATTGGCTCACTTGTTGTTAAACCAACCTTGTGATGGTCTATAATAGCTATCAACTTTCCTTCATCTAAATCATCAAAGCTTTGGCTCTTTTCTGAATGGTCAACTAAAATAATCTCTTTACCCTTGGCTGATTCTATTAACTCTGGCTCCATAACTCCAAACTTTCTCAAAACAAACTCTGTTTCTGGATTTATATCCCCCAATCTTGCTGGATAGCAATCTAAGAAGTAAGCTAAGACAATAGCTGATACTATACTATCAGTATCTGGATTTTTGTGCCCTACTACGTATCTCACCCTCTCACCCTCACAAATTTGTTGTGCTAAATTTTATATAACTGCATAGTGATATATAATTATCCCCCAACGAACCGACCCAAATGGAGCATATCCATAGAGTTGCGATGATAGCGGGTTCGAAGTTGGGGGGACAGTTAGTGTCTTTCAAAACTTCTTTAATAACTTAAGGTATTAATGAACACCTTCCAAAGGAAGGTGTTCAAATATTCATTAATAAACTATATTAATTTTGAAAGACACTAAAAAGGAGGTCTGGGCGCGTCGTGGGAAGAGGGCTTTTGCCCAGTGAAGATGACCACGATACAGCACGACCTCCTACAGTTTTATAATTTAATAATAATGGCTGTTTTATGGCTCTTTTCAAAAGTGAGTAAAATTTATTAACCGAAGTTTGAACTCCTTTCATCAGGAAGTTTCATCAGTGTTTTATGATTCCAAAATTATATAATTTTCACAATAAAAAACAAAAAATAAATTTTATAAAACTTTATCCAACTTCTCAATAACTTTGTATATATCTTCTTTCTTAACCCCTATGGATGAATTTACAACTATATAATCATAAGGATACTCTTTTAAATAGCAAGTTCCAAATTTATCAGCTCTTCTAACTCCTCTTGGTCCTGTAACCCTTAAATTATACAACTTACCAGCAACGTCTAATGGGTCTTTTTTTGTTGTTATACATGAAGATATTGGATTTTCCACATTCAAAACTCTTTCATTTTTTTTCTTAGCCAAATCTTCCAACAACTCATCCAATAATTTTTTACATTCCTTTTGCTGTTTCATCAAATCCATATAGTTTTTAGTTCCAATTGCTAAAAGAGAGATTAATATATTAACAATTGGATTTGCTGATGCCCTCCCTGGATAATTTAAAGAAATTTCCTTTAAAAATCCCTCATCTTTTGTATATACAATTCCTCCACCAATTGGTGTGAAGAGATTTTTATCAGATGAGCTAACAACTGCATCAACCCTATACTTTAAAGCTTTTTTTAATCTTTCAATATAATAGAAGTTTTGAATGGCATAGGCACCATTTATTATATGTGGGATGCTATAATCTTGGCATACCTTTGCTATCTCTTCAATATCATCACTCTTTCTTGGAGGGAAAAATGTTAAAGTGCTTAAAACTACTGGATTGTTGTTATCTTTAACTTCTTTCCTTATAGCATCTTCAACGTCTGAAACATCAACTTTAACAATATCTCCATCTAAAATTGTCTCAACCAACCTCATCCTCATGCCAATAAATGAAGTTGCCTTTATAGGGCTTTTATGGGCTGCATAGGGATAGATAACAACATTTGAGTTGTATTTTTTTCTTGAAGCAGATAAGCAGAGGGCTAAGCTCATCCCAGTAGCTACTGGTGTTGCCATTGCCTTAACCTTCAAACCTAAAACTTTTAAAAAGCTCTCTAATAACTTGTTTGTTAGTTTATACATTACACTTGCTCCCGGAGCTTTTGGTTGTGGGTCCATTAAATTTCCACTCCTTCCAACACCATGGCAAAAATCAAAAACTCCATCTCTTTGCAGTTTAGTATAAACTCTTGCCTCTCTTTCACCAATCTGCACAACATTTGGGTCTTTGTCAGTGTCCATGAACGATAGTAATCTTAATAAGAGTTTTATATGCTCTTCATCTATACCATTTTCAGGGACTTTTCTCTGCTTTAAGATGTTTTCAATAATTTTTAAGTTTTCTTTTAAAGTTAATTTTCCTCTATTTTCCATGTGTCTTGGAATTAATCCAGTTATGTTAAGTTCCATTTAATCACCTTTTTATAGTTCCATAGTAAAAACATTATACAAAAATATTTGCTAAATATTAAAGGTTAGTTATTGAATTCAAAATCCAAAACAACATTGGGAGGGGAAAAATGATTAACATTTTAATAGTGGGGATTTGTATAGTTACATTTATCCTTAGTGTTGTTATGCCACAATTATACCATTATTTTGCTCTATGGCCTAATCTCTTTATTTATATGCCCTGGCAGATAGTGACTTCAATCTTCTTACATGGAGGAATAACTCACTTATTCGTCAATATGTTTGTGTTATTTATATTTGGGACATATTTGGAAAGGATAGTTGGCTCAAAAAACTATTTGTTAGTATTTTTAACCTCGGGAATTGTTGGGAATTTGGCATACGTTGCTTATGCATATCTCACTGGAGATTACGCCCCATCAGTTGGAGCTTCTGGAGCTATATTTGGAGTAATGGGTGCTTTGGCTATTTTAGCTCCACATTTAAGGGTTGTTGTGTTTCCATTGCCAATTCCAATAAGTATAAAATTGGCGGTAATTGTATTTGCACTTATTGATTTTATACTACTCCCCTACACATCAAAAACAGGAATTGCACATATAACTCACCTGGCTGGGCTTATAACTGGTTTAGTGCTTGGGAAGTTTTTGTATAGTAGGATGGATGTTAGGTATTATTAGTTCTTTTCAAAAGTGAATAATTTATAAGGAAGTTCGAACTCCTCTTTATCAGTGCATTATATATTGCAAATATTTTGAAAAGAACTATAAGCTTTAAATGGTGAAATAATGAGTATATTTAAATTCTCAGAGAGGGAAATGATTGATTTAACAATATCAGTGTTAGCAATAACATTTATTTTTATATATCCAAATATAACAATATCGGATTTTATTGTTGGACTGATAGCGGTGGGTTGTGGATTTATATTTCACGAATTAATGCACAGAACGGTAGCAAGGAAATATGGAGCGTGGAGTGAATTTAGGGCTTGGTATGAAGGTTTAGCATTGGGTTTTATATTAAAGGTTATTTTTGGAGCTACTTTTATAGCTCCTGGGGCCGTCTATATCTATAAAGATTACTTAACTCATGAAGAAAACGGAAAAATAGCTTTAGCAGGACCTTTAACAAATGTTGCCTTGGCATTTATATTTTTAATAGTAGCTTTAATTTTTAAACCAGGTTCTTTGTTATACTGGATAGGAATTTTTGGATTTAATATAAACTTATTCTTAGCTGGGTTTAACATGCTTCCAATTCCTCCATTTGATGGGGAAAAAGTTTTAAGATGGAATCCATTAGTTTGGGCAATTGTTGGACTTCCTCTAATTGGATATGTTATATATGTGATGTTTTGGTGAAATTGTGAATATAGGGGAGAGATTTTTCAAATACTTTCTTTTACAGTTTTTCAAGTTATTGCCGGAACAATTTTAGGAATTTCAGTTAATTATATTTTATTGAATCTCATTTAGATTTCTTGTTTCACCAAAATACATGCTACAATCATATAAGGGGGAATATTATGAAAAATACGAGCTTAACAATCTCAATCATTGGAGGAACCGATGGTTTAGGGAAGTGGTTTGCAAGATATTTAAAAAATAAAGGATTTAATGTTATAGTTACTGGGAGGGATGTTGAAAAAGGAAAGAATGTTGAAAGGGAGCTTGGAGTTGAATTTACAAACAACAACATTGAAGCCGCTAAAAAAGGAGATATCGTTATTGTTGCAGTTCCTATTAACGTTACGGAGGGGGTTATAAAAGAAGTGGCTCCCCATGTTAGAGAGGGTTGTTTATTAATGGACATAACTTCAATTAAAGAGATTCCTTCAAAAGTTATGGAAGAGAATGTTAAAGAAGGAGTTACAGTTATCCCAACTCACCCAATGTTTGGTCCATCAACACCATCCTTGTTAAGGCAGGTAGTTATCTTAACTCCATCTGAAAGGCATAAAAATACTGAGTGGTTTAAGAAAGTTTATAATTTTTTAAAAAGAGAAGGGGCTAAAGTTATAGTCATCCCTCCAGAAAAACATGATAAAATTATGGGGATTGTTCAAGGTTTAACACACTTCGCCTTTATATCTTTGGGGGCTACATTGAAAGAACTTAATGTTGATATAAAAGAGTCGAGAAAGTTTGCCTCCCCAATATATGAATTGATGATTTCTATTATTGGGAGGATTATAGGGCAGAATCCTTATCTATATGCTGATATCCAAATGTTCAATCCAAGGATAAAGGAGATTCATGAAACCTTTATAAATCAATGTAAAGAGATTAGTGAAATTGTTAAAAATAAAGATAGGGAGGGCTTTGTTAAGATAATGAAAGAAGCGGCTAAACATTTTGGTAATGAGGCAAAGAGAGGAGCTTATTATTCAGATAAAGCTATCTTTGCATTAACTTCTGAAATAGAGAAGTTGAATAAACTCATTGGTAAAGAAGTGGCTGTAAAAAATATAAATTCAAATGCCGTTCATTTTGGGATTTTAAAAGACATTGAAGATGATTACTTAATACTAAATAAAAATGGTAAAGAACAGAGATTTAATATTTTGAGGGTTGAGGTGTTCGCTGGAGATGAGTTGAATGAACTAAAAAAGAATCACTTAGAAAGGAGATATATAGATGTGTCTGTTTTATTTAGAAAAGAAGTTGATGAGAAGGTAATTTTAAATTTATTAAAAAAAGTTTTTGACATTGAGATAATTGACATTTATGAAGGAGATAAAATAGAAGAGGGATATAAAAGTATAACATTCAGAATTTATGGATACAATAAGGAGGAGTTAAAAAATATGGAAAAAGAATTTTTAAATATAATTAAAAATATTGGTGGGAAAGAGAGATTTAAGTGATATAGCTCTATACCAAATGGGTAAAGCTCTATTGGTATATCCCAGAATGGGGAGTATATCAATAGAAGGAATTTCCTCCTTCTATGGTTTTAGATAGAAGAGATGACTTTTACATTTACAGTCAGAGCATCCAAAGTTTTCAACAAAATCAAATTTTTTTATAAATTCGTTTGCAACCTCACACTCAACCTTTTCATTTGTGATATAAATTTCTTCAACCTTCCCAAATTTTAATAAATAATCAATATGCCAGTGCATCTTCTTATCATCTCTTAAATGCCTCTCAATTCTATTTTTTAGATTTATTGAATTTCCATAGGCAGAGCCAACATAAAAATAGTAACCTTTTTTAAAGAATCTATCTATTTTGCCAAATTTTATTTTTTTGCCTTCTTTCAGCTTAATTTTTAATATATATGTCCCTTTTTCATTAGGGATGTTGTTTTTTGAAACTTTTTTAAAATTGAATTTTTTTAAGATGCTTTCAAAGTGCTTAATTTTTTCATAGTAGGGACATTTTTCTTTTATTTCTTCAAAGCATTTACCACATTTTGGTTTTGGAGAGCAAATTTCCCTACCAAAAACTACTAATAAATTATTTATTACCTTCCAATATTTTTTAGGAAGCTTTTTTCTCAATTCAAATTCTGTCTCTTCGGGAGTTTCAGTATCAACTATTTCCCATCTATTACAAATCCTATGAACATGAGTATCTACACAAATCCCATCCTTGTTAAAAGCTAAAGTTATAACCAAATTAGCCGTCTTCCTCCCAACTCCTGGGAGCTTTAAAAGTTCTTCCAAAGAGTCAGGGACTTTTCCATCATAGTTTTCTTTTAAAATCTTAGCTAATTTTTTTAAATTTTTTGCCTTAACTTTATAAAATCCAGCTGGATATATCAAATCTGCTAATTTTTCTTCATCTATGTTTAGTAAATCTTCCACATCTTTAATTTTTTTAAACAACCTCTTAGAAACCTCTTCAGTCACTTCATCCTTTGTTCTTGCACTTATTATTGTTGATATTAAAACCTTAAAAGGGTCTCTATCCTTAGCTATCTCCGTAACTACTGCATTTTTGTTTAGTTTCTTTAATAGTATATCAATTAGCTCCATAAGCATCCCAAAATGAACATTTAAAATTAGATTAAAATAAAAACTAAAAAAATTATTAAAAATTACTTCTTTTCAGCTGTAACTATTAACAACATTCCAATTAAATCTCCTTTCTTCACTTCTCCATCCATCCCACATGCAAAAGTAGCCATGTCTGCTTCTCTCTCAGCTTCTATGGGCATTGGTATCTCTTCTCCAACGGCTATTACATGCCCTACCCTATGCCTACCATAAGGACAGATTAAAAGGATTGACATTGGTGGTATCTTAATCTTCTTAATTTTTATTGGCTTTATATCTCCTTGCTTAAATTCTTTGTCTTCATCAGCAACTATTGGCTCAATTTTTGCTTCATTTTTAATTATCAAATCGTATCTTGCTTCTTCTTCCTTAATTTCTTTCTCTATTTCAGTCATCCTTCCAAGTATTCTAAATACCATAGGCACCACCATTATTATACTGTCTCTCCCTCTGCCTCTCTTTTCTCAATTCTTGACTTAATCAACTTCAACCTGAAGAAGTTCTCTCTCTCCATCTCATCCAATCTCATTGATATATACTTTTTGAGAGCTTTTAATCTTGGGATAATAACATATTCCAATGCATTAACTCTTCTTTTTGTTGTTATAATTTCTTCAGCTAAGAGTTTGATTGATGTCTCTATCTCAGCTAATTCAGTTATTAATTCTAATGCCTCCTCAAACTTCTTAGCGGCTTCATCTAACTTTGAGCTAACGCTGTAAGGTGAATAACCTCTTTCACCAACCTTTCTTCTAACGTTGTATATCTCAAAAGTAGGAACGGTGACACCCATAATATTTTTGGTATCCATATCAACCTCTAATTTATCGTTCTTAGCTGCTAAGGAAGCTTCTTTAACTGCCAAAGTTCCCATAACTGTCTGAGCCATTATCAAATCTTTATATGCCTCTTCTAATTTTTTCTCAACCTTCTCTCTTAAATCAGATGCCTGCTCTATAATTTGGAAAAACTCCATGATTAAAGCATCTCTTTTCTGCTTTAACAGTTTATGTCCTTTTTCTGCCAATTTAATTTTATTTTTTAATTTTAATAATTCCATTCTTGTTGGATTCACTCTCTGCATGTAAATCCCTCTCCAATTTTATAGCTAAAAAATTATTGGCAACGTTATAACATAAAAATTTAATGGTATAAATTATTTAAACATTTCTCTAACTCTCTCATCTGACGAATAAACCTTCTTCTTCATCTTCTCTCTATATTCAGATAATTTTTTTGCAATATTTTCATCTTTTAGAGCTAAAATTTCTAATGCTAATATAGCGGCATTCTCTCCTCTATCAATTCCAACAGTGGCAACTGGAATTCCAGGGGGCATTTGGACAGCACTTAATAGTGCATCTAAGCCATCAAGCTTTGCATCAACTGGAACTGCTATAACTGGCTTTGTTGTTAAGCTTGCTACAACTCCCGGTAGATGAGCGGCTAAACCGGCAATTGCTATAAATACATCTGCCTTTGAGTTTTTGACAATCTCCTCAACTAACTCTGGTGTTCTATGGGCAGAGGCAACTCTAACCTCAAACCCTACACCAAACTCTTTTAGAACATTAACTGCCTTTTCAGCTATTTTTATATCGCTCTCACTACCCATAATAATACATATCATCCTTTCACCAAAAAAGGTTTTAAATTTTTATGTAAAGAGTTTAAAACTAATTATAAATAAATTATGGTTCTGAATTATAAGAGTAAGCAATAAAAATATCGGGAGGGATATTTTGGAATATATATTTGATATATTAACAAAAAATGATGTTAGAAAGCTAAGAGTTGGAGATGTAGTTTATTTGAATGGCAAAATATACACTGCAAGGGATGAGGCACATTTAAAAATTATTGAAATGATGAAAAATAATGAAAATCTACCTTTTGATTTGAATGAAGCAGTTATCTATCATGCTGGTCCAATAATGAAAAAAGTCAATAATAAATGGGTTTGCGTTTCAATAGGCCCAACGACATCTGCAAGGATGAACGATATTGAAGAAGAGTTTATAAAACTAACTAACATCTCAGCAATTGTCGGAAAGGGGGGAATGAAAAAAGAACTATTAAAAACTTTTGAAGATTACAGTGTAGTTTATTTAGCTGCACCAGGAGGTTGTGCCGCTCTATTAGCTAATTCAGTAAAAAATGTTAATAATGTTTATTTTTTGGAGGAATTAGGAATGCCAGAAGCTGTTTGGGAGTTGGAGGTTGATAATTTTGGACCTTTAATTGTGGCAATGGATAGCCGTGGAAACAGTATATATGAAGAGGTAAATAAAAAGGTCTATGAAAATCTAAAAAATCTTATGTATTAAATGAAATTTTTTAATGTTTTGATTACTTCATCCTTTTTAATATCCTTTATTAATATAGTTTTTTGTGGATTTAGCTTTCCAGCAACTATTTCAACATCTTTTTTGAAAATACCTTTAAAAAATTTAATTATCTCTTTATTTGCTCTTCCCTCAGTTGCAGGTGCCTTTATTTTTACAACCAATCTTTTTCTCCACTCATTTATTCCGGTAATTTCATTCTTCTTAGCATTTGCTTGGACATCAATATCAATTAAAACACCATCTTTACTCTCTTTAATAATCTTCTCTATCATTATCTCCCATTCTATGCATTCTTTTCCATTCATCTAATGGTATTGAAAATTTCTCCTCAACCTCTTTTCTATGTATTGTATTATATGTGCAAAATGGAATTATTCTGTTGTCAGGAGTGGCGTAGTGAATACAGCATCTCATCACTCTTTTAACATCAAAGTTGTATGCATCCATAAAATGCATACAGCCAATCATCAACATATGGTAGTGGAATTCAGCCAAAGCATCATAGTCACTTTTTAAAACTCCTAAAAGTAAATTAATCAGCTTTTTAATATTCAATATTTTTGGGGCTTTACTCATATCAATTAATGATGGAAGTTTTAAAGCAACCTCTCCCAAAACCTTAGCATCTTGCATTTTTGATTTTCCAATCTCTTCTATTTTTTCTTTAATAAACTCTAAAAATCCATCAACGTCTATAAATCTTGTAATTGGAATTAACTTCCCATCTTCATCAACAAACACATATGTCGCGGCTCCACAATGTTGATGAGAACTTAAAGTAGGTTTTCTATCATTTGTTAATTTTTCAACAAACACAGAAATTGGAGCTACTGAAGGAACAGGGTAAAAATCTTCTTTAGCTATTTCCCCATCTGTCTGCTCTTCAACTAACTTTATAAAGTCGGGGATTGTTATCCTCCCCTCTAAGAGCGTTTTTTCATCAACCCTTCCAGTAAATGAAACCGGCTGGAAATTAACTGACCTAACAACATCTACATTTTTGGCAGCATACTTTATAATTCCTCCAACTTCATTGTCATTAACCCCCCTAACTAAGGTAGGAACCAAAACAACACTATCAAATCCAACTTTCTTACAATTTTCAATAACCTTCATTTTTATAGGAAGGATATTTTTACCCCTCGCAATTAAATATGGTTTTTCAGAGATTCCATCAAATTGTAAATAGATTGTTGATAGTCCTGCCTCTTTTAACTTTTTAAGATAATTTATATTCTTTAATTTTATACCATTTGTTGCTAACTGCACGTGCAAAAATCCCATTTCTTTGGCTAATCTTATTAGTTCAGGCAAATCTCCTCTAACAGTTGGCTCCCCTCCTGCAAATTGAATAGCTGGTGTTGGAGGTATCTCATTCCTTAAATTTTCCATCATTCTCTTTATCTCATCAAAAGATGGCTCATAAACCTTTCCTGATTTATTGGCATTGGCAAAACATATTGGACAGTTTAAATTACACCTATTAGTTACATCTATATTAGCCAATATAGTTGTGGATTTATGATTTGGACAGAGACCGCAGTCATAAGGACAGCCATTCTTTATATTTGTATTTGTTACCTCAATTTTTCCAATAAACTCATATTTGTCAAATTTTTTATATAACTCTGCATCCCCCCAATAGATATCTTTAAATTCCCCATGTTCTGGACATGTCTTTTTAATAATAATTTTTCCATCTTCTTCCAAGATTGTTGCAGGAATTCTTTTTAAACATATGGGGCAAAGTGATAACGTTTTTTTCTCCATTTCATCACCATGAATATTTGATATTATAACATTATTTAACATCAAAAACCTTTATAATGATATCCATTCTTTAAAAATTCTCTATCAGTAAATTAATATAATAGTATAACTTAGCTAATAATACTAGCTTAAATAAATAATTAACAATATTATTTTTATAATATTTAACTGTTTAGTTGTATAAAAAGGGGGTAGTAATGAAGTTTGGCATAATCACCATAGAAAGGGACGATGTAATTAACGATTTAATAAAATCTTGTGAAAAGTATGGAGTAGATTATAAGATTATAAATCCAGGAAACATTGTAGCAGGATTTAATTTAAATTTTAAATTAAAATATTATAAATCATTTTTAGATGAATTAGATTGCTGTTTCGTTAGAAATCTTGGTTGGGATAGTTTTTTTAGGTTTGATATTTTAAAGTATTTAAATAACTATGTTCCAGTTATAAATCCTCCTGATAAAATAGATATAGCATCAAATAAGTTTTTAACCTCTGTACATCTCGAATTAAACAATATTCCCCAACCAAAAACTGTTGTTACAGAGAGCATAAATGAGGCAATTGTCTGGATAGACACATTTGAAGAAGCGGTTTTAAAACCAATATTTGGATGTGGTGGGGAAGGGATTGTTAGGGTCAAAAAAGAACTACCCATATCTACCAAGTTAAAAATTCTAAATGAATTTAAAGAAAAATATAGGGCATTCTACATTCAAGAGTTTATAAAACCTTTGGGAAGAGAATATAGAGATATAAGAGCTTTTGTGATTGATGATGAGGTTGTTGCAGCAATGTATAGAATTGGAGGCGAAAATTGGAAAAACAATGTTTCTCAGGGAGGAAGGGTAGAGGAATGTGAAGTAACTGAAGAAATTGAAAAATTAGCTTTAAAAGCAAAAAATGCCATTGGGTTATTTTATGCAGGGGTTGATTTAATCGAATCAGAAGATGGTTTAAAGGTTTTAGAAGTTAATTCAACACCATCGTGGATTGGGTTATCTAAGGTTTCTAATGTTAATATTGCTGATAAGCTTTTGGAAAAGATAATTCAATATATTAAATGTTAATTTTAAATATTAATCATTATTAATCATTCGTTTATTTTCTTTGCAATTATCTCCAATGCCTTCATAAATGCATCTTTCTCTGGAATAATAACAGCTACTGGCACATTAACGATTTTTTCAATGGTTGAGCTAACAATAGGGGCACAAACAATGCCCTTAACACCCTCCCTTTCAGCCCTAACAGCGGCAACAATACACTCCTCTAAAGAACCAGCAGGATATTCTTTTATTAAATAACTTTTCCCATTAATCTCTATTTTTCTTGTTGTAATTTTATTTAAAGCTGGTCTTGCGGCTATAATTGCTATAGTATCAATATCTTCATCTTCCTCAAAAGACCTTATTGTCTTTAAAATCTTTACAAGGGTTGAAACTCTAAAATCCTTTCCTTGAACAACTTTGTATAATGTGCTGTATGGAATTCCTGAAATTTCAGAAAATTCTTTTAAAGTTAAACCCAATTCAAGTAAAATCCTTTTAAATTCTTCAACAAATTTTTCTGGTGATTCAATTTTCAATAACAACCTTTCACATGCCTTCATAAACAACCCCTTAAAAATCAAAATTTAAAAAATTTAAATAAATTCAAAAATAAAAAAGCCAAAGATTACACTATAAAGTCAATACCTCCTATTTTACGTTCTTTCTTTTGACTTTGTTCCTTTGAAACCTTTGGGATTATCCTTCTCGGCTTTGTATCCTTTCCTACAATGTTTGGGGACTTAACTCCTGTAATTATCGCCATAACTCTAATACAGCCCTCCATTTCAGGGTCTATTCTCGCCCCCCATATAACATTTGCCTCTGGGTCGAGTTGGCTTGTTATCCCTTCTCCAATATCGTTTGCCTCCTTTAACGTCAAATCTGGGCCCCCAGTTATATGAATTAAAGCCCCTTTAGCCCCTTTATAATCAACATCCAATAATGGACAGCTTAAGGTCTCTTTAACAACATTCTGCACTCTATCTCCCCTATCACTACTATCTACTTCACCAACTCCAATCATCGCTACTCCTCCACCGCTCATCACCGCCTTAACATCTGCAAAATCAATGTTTATTAAACTTGGGACAGCAATAGTTTCAGTTATTCCCTTGACTGCCTGAGCTATAATTTCATCAGCCACTTTAAATGCATCATTTATAGGCAAGTTTGGGACTAAATCTAAGAGTTTATTGTTATCAATAATAATTACAGTATCACAAACCTCCGACATCCTTGCAATTCCCTCTTCTGCCTTTTTCATCCTTGCTCTTTCAATTTTAAACGGATAGGTTACAACACCAACAACTATGGCTCCATTTTCTTTAGCTACTTCAGCCACAACTGGAGCTGAACCTGTCCCTGTTCCACCACCCATTCCCGCTGTAACAAAAACTAAATCAGCTCCTTTTAACTGCTCTTCCAATATATTTTTAGCCATTTCTGCCGCTTTTCTTCCAATCTCTGGATAACCTCCAGCTCCCAATCCTCTTGTTAACGCAGCTCCAATTAAAATTTTCTTATCCGCTTGTATAACTTCTAAATGCTGTTTATCAGTGTTAATTGCTATTGTTTCTGCTCCTTGAATGCCTATCTCCATTAACCTATTAATTGTGTTATTTCCTGCTCCACCACAACCAACTACTACGATTCTTGCTTCCCCGAATTCATCCTTTAAATATTTAGTTGTATCACTTCTTGACAAGGCATCTTTTACGAGTTTCATAACTATCATCCTTAAATTTCTAATATCAAATTTATAAATCGTTCATTTTTTATAAATTACACAAGATAATCTTGTAAGCTATAGCAAGTTCAGCTTATAAGTTTAAGGTTAATCATGCTTAATTATTTGGGTTGTAAAAGATAACAATTTTATTTTATATTTTTTTCAATTATATATATTTAACTTAAAAAATTAAAGTGATGAACTTCTAATGCACCACCACAAACTATATATAATGAGTCATCATTAAATTAATAATTGGTGTGCATGGCTAGGCCGGGGGGTTGGGCGTCCCCTGTAACCCGAAATCGCCCTTATGCGGGGGCCGAAAACTTGGGGGCGGCATGTCCCTCCAGTTCTCCCTTCCCAGACCCCTCGATGATGCCTCGTCCCGTGGGGCTCGGCGGTGGGGGAGCATCTCCTGTAGGGGAGATGTAACCCCCTTTGCCTGCCGAACCCCGCCAGGCCCGGAAGGGAGCAACGGTAGGCAGGACGTCGGCGCTCACGGGGGAAGCGGGGCTGAGAAGGGGTCTGGGGGCGAGGGAGAGCTGGAGGGCATGCCCACCCCAAGGAAGCCATGCACACCACTATTTTTAGCTCTTTTTTTGATTTATAATTTTAAGGTGGAATTATGCTTATTGGAGTTATCTCCGATACTCATCTCTACGATAGAGCTTTTGAGTTGCCAAAATCTGTTTTTGATGAGTTTTCTAATGTGGATTTAATTATTCACTGTGGAGATATAACTGATAAAGAGATTTTAGATTTGTTAAATGATTTAGCCAATGTTATAGCTGTTAAAGGAAATATGGATTATTTAGATTTACCAAAAAAAGAAGTTTTAAATATAAATGGAATAAAAATAGGGGTTATACATGGGGATGTTATTTATCCAAGAGGAGATAGATTAAAATTGAGGTTGTTGGGAAAAGAGATGGGAGTTGATGTTTTAATATCCGGACATACTCACACACCATTTATAGATGATTGTAAGGATATCTTATTGTTAAACCCTGGCTCTCCAACAGTTCCAAGATGTCCTCTAAAATCTATTATGAAGTTAAGTGTTGAGGATAAGTTGGAAGCTAAATTAATCCCAATAGAAAAATAACATTTTGGTGCTACAATGGGGATAAAGATTTTGGAGAAATGTGTTGGTTGTGGGAACTGTGTTGTATTCTGTCCAAGAAGGGCAATAAAAACCTATGGAGTTGCCATTATTGATGAAAATAAATGCTCAAATTGTGGAATTTGTGCAAAGTATTGCCCTATAACTGCTATAAAAATAGATACATCAATTTAAGAGGCACTGCCGAGCATAACGAGGCGATGCATCCTATTTTGATGAAACTTTTTTAAAAAGTTTCGTGTAAATATTGCCCTATAAATGCTATAAAAATAGATACATCAAAAATAGAGGGAGGGTTAAAATGTATATTGGAAGATTCTTAGTTGTTGGAAAAACTAAAAAAGGAAAACCATTCGCTGCTTATAGGGTCTCAAGTAGAAGCTTTCCAAACAGAGAAGCAAAAAAGATGGATGATAAAACAGTTGCAATAATTCCAAAGGATTTGAATGAGATGTTCAAAAATCCTTACATTACATATAACTGCATAAAGGTCGTTGATAAAACTATTGTTGTTTCTAACGGCTCACATACTGATTTTATAGCTGAAAAGTTACATTTTGGGAAGAGGGATGCATTAGCTTATGTGTTGTTAGCTATGGATTATGAAAAGGATGAATATAACACTCCAAGAATTGCGGCTGTTTTAGATGAAAATGAGTGTTATATGGGTTATATTACTTATAATGATATTAGGGTTAAGGAAGTTAAGTTAAAGGACGGAAAAGGTTATTATTTGGGGGTTTATAACGCCTGTAAAATAGATGAAAGCCAAGTTATAAATATTGAAGGGGAGACAGCTGAAGAGATAGCAGATTATATTTTAAACTATGAGGAATTTGAGCATCCAGTTGCATGTGCTGTTGCTGTTATTGATGAAGATGGGATAAATATAGCTACTAAGAGCAAATAATTTTTTAAACTTTTTAAAATAACTCATTTATAATTTTATAGTTCTTTTCAAAAGTGAAATAAAATTTATTAATGAAGTTTGAACTCCTTCCATTGGGAATTTCATTAATGCCCTATGTGTTCCAAAAATATTTTGAAAAGAACTATATTTTTATTTTTACTTTTTTGTAAGTATTTAAATTATTTAATTTAAGTAGATGCAATAAGACATAAAAATACAAAATAGGAAATAAAATATAAAGTTAAGAGATTTTTAAATGAAGTGATATCATGTCTATTTTTTTATTTGAGAGGGATAATGAGAAAAGTGTAATAGATAATCTTAGATTATTAATCCAGATGTCTTTAAAAAGTATTGAGCTTTTAAAGGAATATATAAACTCTAAGGATGAAAAGATATTGAAGGATATTATAAAAATAGAGGAAGAGGGGGATGAGACGACAAAAAATATAAGGATAAACTTAGAAAAGGCATTTTTACCAAATATGAGGAGGGAGTTGTCGAGGTCTGCGGAGCTTTTAGATGAGACATTAGATAGTTTGAAGCATGCCGCTATGTTGTATGAGCTATTAAAAACGGATATTGACAAGTATCTAAGAGAGGAGATAGACCTCGTTTTAATGATTACTGTGGATATGTTTAAGCATTTAGATAGGGTTTTAGATGTTATTGAAAAAGGTGGGGATTTAGACCCCATTATTAAGGAGATTAAAGATAAGGAAAAATTTATCGACGATGTTTATCAAAATAGAATTTATAAATATTTGATAAATTTAGAGGTTAAATCATTTTGGGAAGGGAAAATTTTGTGTGATTTCATAGACAATATAGTTGATATTAGTGATTATATTGAGGATGTGGCTGATGAGTTACATATAATTTATTTGCATACAAAATAAAATGGATTTTGTTATAAATGGGTGGTTATTATAGAGATTTCAATAAATTTAGAGTTAATTATAAGTTTTTATTTATTGTTTGTATTGGGGGCTAATAATGTTGCCAATGCCATTGGCACTGCCTATGCATCAAGAGTAACAACATATAGGAATTTATTGATTTTATTTAGCGTTTCTGTTATAATTGGTTCTTTATTTGCTAAAAATGTTGGGCATACTGTAAATAGTATTTCCTCCAATGCGTTAATAGCTTTAATAATCTCAGCATTGGTTATGACGCTCTCAACATATAAAAAAGTGCCAATATCTCTTCACACTATAATTATATGCTCTCTAATTGGGTTAAATTTCAATCCATCAAACTTGCAAGTATTTTGGAAGATATTATTAAGCTGGATACTATCTCCAATTGTAGCTGTTGTTATTGCCTATATGTTATATTCAGCTTATGAAAATATAGAGATTCCAATCCTCAAAAAAATAACCATTATTAGATATTTTTTATTAATTAGTGCTGGTATTGTTGCCTTTAATTTAGGAAGCAATGACTTACCAACTGTATTGGGAACATTTACAACATCCCAAATAATTTATATCATTGGAGCTATTTTTTTATGCTTAGGAGCTTGTTTATATGGAAACAAAATTTCTGAAACTTTGGCCATGATAACAAATTTGAGCGTTAGCTCTGCATTTATTGCTCAACTCTCAGGAGGTTTGGCAGTTACAATTTTTACCGCATTGGGAATGCCCGTCTCAACAACTCAAACAATAGTTGGAGGAGTTTTAGGGGTTGGTTTAACTAAGGGAATAAAAACAATAAGATGGAAAGTTCTAAAAAACATTATTTTTTGGTGGGTTGTAGCTCCTATAATGGCTTTAATAACTGGTTTTATAGTCAATAGGTTGATACAATGAAGGAAATATTATTAAATAAATTAAAAAACTGCAAAAAATTGGTTATTATGGGTGTTGGAAATGAGTTAAAGGGAGATGATGCCATTGGCATTTATATAGTTAAAAAATTGATGAGACATTTTGGAGAGGAAAAAGAAGTTATTAATATTAAAAATCTCTATATAATAAACGCTGGAACTGTCCCTGATTTTTTTACAGATATTTTAAAAGAGATAAATCCTACCCATATTTTAATAATCGACTGTGCCCTAATGGATAAAGATGTTGGAGAGGTTAAGATTATAAAAGAGGATGAAATAATAAATTACAGCTTCTCAACCCATACATTGCCATTATCCATAATAGTTAAATATTTAAAAAAATTTATAAATGCAGAGATAATTATTTTAGGAATTCAGCCAAAAATTGTAGATTTCTGCCCCATATCAGAAGAGGTTAAATTAGCTGGGGACAAATTAACAGATACACTCATTGAGATTATAAAAGAGCTAAAACTAACAGAATAAATAAAATAAAAAAATAAACAAAAAGGATGTGATGGTTATGATTGACTTTAAAGAAATAGAGAAAAAATGGCAAAAAAGATGGGAAGAGGCAAAGATATTTGAAGCTAATCCAGATGATAGAGAGAAGTTCTTTATAACTGCGGCATTTCCATATTTAAATGGTGTCTTACACGCTGGACATTTGAGGACTTTCACAATCCCAGAGGTTGTTGCAAGATTCCAAAGAATGAAAAATAAAAATGTTTTATGGACTTTTGGTTATCATGTCACAGGAACACCAATCTTAGGTTTAGCTGAGTTGATAAAAAATAGAGATAAGCAAACAATATGGGCATACACTGAACTGCATGGCATACCAAAAGAGGAATTATTAGAGCTAACAACACCAGAAAAGATTGTTGAATACTTCTCAAAAAAGGCAGAGGAGGCATTTAAAAGAATGGGATTTAGCTTGGATTGGAGAAGAAACTTTAAGACAGACGATAAGGTCTTTAACAAATTTATAGAATGGCAATTCCACAAATTGAAAGAAAAAGGTTTAATTGTTAAAGGTTCTCATCCTGTTAGATACTGTCCAAGATGTGACAACCCAGTTGAAGACCACGACATATTGGTTGGAGAAAACGCTACCTTAGTTGAATACATTTTAATAAAATTCACAACAGAAGATGGCTGTATAATGCCAATGGCTACTTTAAGGCCAGAGACGGTCTTTGGAGTAACAAACGTTTGGGTTAATCCTGAGGCAATTTATGTTAAAGCAAGGGTTTATTTAGAGAGAGAGACAGATGAAGATATTGAATTAATTGATAATGGTATTTGGATAATGGCAAAGGAGTGTGCTGAGAAATTAAAACACCAAGATAGAAAGATAGAGATTATTGAAGAGTTTAAAGGAGAACAACTTATAAACAAAAAGGTAAAAAACCCAATAACAGGGAGAGAGGTTCCAATATTACCAGCTAAGTTTGTAAAAACCAATATTGGAACTGGCTGTGTTATGTCTGTCCCAGCACATGCTCCTTATGACTACATAGCATTGAGGGATTTAGGATTAGTTGATGAAATTGGCTTAATTCCATTAATTAAAGTTCCTGGTTATGGTAAATATCCAGCAAAGGAAATTGTTGAAAAGATGGGTATTAAAAGCCAGGAAGAGGAGGATAAATTAGAGGAGGCAACCAAAAAAATCTATAAAGATGAGTTCCACAAGGGAGTTTTAAATGAAAACTGTATTGGTTATGAAGGCATCCCAGTTAGAGAAATTAAAGACAAATTAACAAAGGATTTAATTGATAAAGGTTTAGCTGAAATTATGTATGAGTTTAGTGAGGAAAAGGTTATTTGTAGATGTGGAACTCCATGCATTGTTAAGATGGTTAAAGGGCAGTGGTTTATCAAATATTCTGATGAGAAGTGGAAAGAGTTAGCTCACAAGTGTGTAGATAAAATGAAATTCATCCCTGAAAATTTAAGGCAAGTGTTCCATGAAAAGATTGATTGGATGAAAGACAAAGCATGTGTTAGGAGGAGAGGTTTAGGAACAAAGTTTCCATTTGAAGAGGGTTGGGTTATTGAATCTCTCTCAGATTCAACAATTTATCCAGCATATTACACAATTGCAAAATACATCAACCAACACAAAATAAAGCCAGAACAATTAACCTTAGAGTTATTTGATTACGTATTTTTAGGAAAAGGAGATGTTAATAAAATTGTTAAAGAAACAGGAATTCCAAAGGATATTATTGAAGGTATGAGGAAGGAATTTATCTATTATTATCCAGTTGATTGGAGATGTTCAGCTAAAGATTTGATTCCAAACCATTTAACGTTCTATATCTTTAATCATGTGGCAATATTTCCAGAGGAGTTTTGGCCAAGAGGAATAGTGGTTAATGGTTATGTCACAATTGAGGGGAAAAAGTTATCTAAGTCAAAAGGTCCTGTATTGCCTGTCTTAGAAGTTGCTGAGAAGTTCGGGGCTGATGTTGGTAGATTTTATATAACAACCTGTGCTGAACTACCACAAGATGCTGATATAAAGTTTAAAGAATTGGAAAACACAAAGAAGGTTTTAGAGAGATTATATCTATTTGCAAAAGAAATTACTGAGAAAAAAGAAGAAAAAGGAGAAGAATTCAGCTATATTGATAAATGGCTATTGAGTAGATTGTATAGAGCGGTTAAGCAGTATGATGAATACATGGAAAACTTTGAGTTAAGAAAGGCAGGTATTTTGCTCTACCAGTTGTTAGATGACTTAAAATGGTATAAAAGGAGGGGAGGAAATAACATAAATGTCTTAGAGGAGTTTTTAGAGGTTATAATAAAGTTGATGATGCCATTCACTCCACATTTATGTGAAGAGATGTGGGAGATTTTAGGAAGAGAGGGCTTTGTTTCATTGGCTAAATTCCCAGAGGTTAAAGAGGAGTTTATAAATGATGAGATTGAGAAGGGAGAGGAGTATTTAAAAGCAGTTATAGAAGATATTAAGGAGATTATAAACGTCGCAAAAGTTGAGCCAAAGAGAATCTACTTATATACAGCTGATGACTGGAAATATGAGATATTAAAAATTATTAAAGAAAATGAAGGAAAAACTGTTAAAGAGTTAATGCCAATCATTATGAAAAATCCTGATTTTAGAAAGTATGGTAAGGAAATTCCAAAGTTAGTTAATCAATTAATAAAGCTTAATGCAGAAATTATTAATGAAGTTGAGGTATTAGAAAATGCCAAAGAATTTTTAAAGAAAGAGTTTGATGTTGAGGAAATTATAATTAATGGTGAAGATAAAGCCAATAAAAAGAAGGTTGCCATTCCATTCAAACCAGCTATTTATTTAGAGTAGTATCATTTTAACTTCTTTTTTAATTTTGCACATCTATAATGTTATTTAATAATTCTAATAAAAAATAAAGAAGGATTCCATTAATGACGGTTCTCCGCCCTAAAGGGCGGAGTTTCGGGAGGGCAGAGCTTTAAAGCTACTCTCCCCGGCTCCGTCAAAGCCACTACCCCTGTCCCTTACGGGACTCGGGGCTACCTTCTCCCAACCATTAGCCCCCAGCGGCGGGATTTTCGAGACCGAAGCGAAGCTTCGGGTAGCGAAATCTTTGATTTCGCTTGAATCCCGCCCATAATAACGTGGATTGGGGGCAATAGTTAGTATTCTGTTTCGAGGATATAAAAATTATGCTTGTCCCACCCACCTCCCTTAATTCATCACCGCCCTAAAGCAGAGTTTCTTAGCGACAACTAATGGTAATTAAAATAATAAAAAAATTTTTATATGATTATCGACATTGTTAATATGAAGGCAGATACTAATTTTTAAAGGTTTTGAGTTTTTATCTAAAAGGGGTTTCCTATTTTTTATTTAAAGATTTGATGTAATTTTCTGGCAGAATCGTTATTTATTGCATAAAATATATAGCAGTTATAAAATGTTTAAAGAATTAATGAATATCAAATTATTTAAATCAAATGGTGTAGGTGATATTTATGACTATAAAGTCCATGACTGAGTATGAAACCATTAGTTATAAAACATTTTTAGAAATTTTTAACATAATCCCAGAAATTGGAGCGATTTTGGAAGAGAGTGAAAGTGTAGAAGAAGCAAGAGAGAAATTATTTGAATTTTGTAAAGAATTGGAGTGGAAAATAAGAATGGGAAGGGTTAAGTTTAAAAACGAAGTTGATAGATGGCTATCTTTAAAGGCAATTGAGGTATTTTTAAACATAATATCCAAAGACAATGAAAGATTGGCAGGTTTCAGCACACTAAAATATTTATGGAAGGCATATAAAGGAGATGAAGAGGCATTAAAAGAAATTGGGGAGGGATTTATTGAAGAATTTAAGCATTTATTCTTAGCAATGTCTGGAAAGGCAGATTACTCTTTAGGATTCTTAGGGGGAAGATTATTAGAGGAAGGGGTTAAATTTATTGATTTCAGTAAAATAAAAGGTAGGGAAGCAGGGATAGCAAGGTCTAACTTTTTAGATAAGGTTTATGAAATTATGAGCGAGTATATAAGCAGATATCCAAGTGGATTAGATAAAAGAATTATATTAAAAAGAAAGAGAAATAGGGAAGTTTTAGAGGAGTTTTTTGGAATAACTGATGAAGAATGGTTTAATTACAAATGGCAGTTTAAAAATGTATTGAGAGGTCTAAAAGGATTAAAAACATTGGAAGAGCTTAGAGAGGAAACAAACTTTAAAATATCTGATGATGATTTAAAGATTATTGAAAAAGCTGTAAAGAATGGCATACCATTTGGATTAACTCCTTACTACCTCCACTTATTTGACTTTGAAAATCCTTACGTTGAAGATTTGGCAGTTAGAAGACAGGTTATTCCACCAGAGTGGTATGTTGAGAAGATGATTGAGCATAAGGAAGATAGAGATGTAGCATTTGACTTTATGGGGGAGCATGACACTTCACCAATTGACTTGGTAACAAGGAGGTATGTAACTATAGCCATCATTAAGCCATATGAGTCATGCCCACAGATTTGTGTCTATTGCCAAAGAAATTGGATGGTTCAGGACTTTGATGCTAAAGCATTTCCTGGATGGGAAAAGGTTGAGAGGGCATTAGATTGGTTTGCTGAACACGACTCTATGATTGAAATTCTTATCACAGGAGGAGACCCATTTAGCTTAAATGACAAGGCAATTGAAAGAATGTTAAACAGAGTTTCTGAAATGAACCATGTTATTGGAGTTAGATTTGGAACAAGGACGATAGTAACAGCTCCAATGAGAATAACTGATGAATTGGCTGAGTTGTTGGGTAGTTTTGAAAAGAGTTTGATGATTTCAACGCATGTAGAGAGTTGTTATGAGATAACACCAGAAGTTAAAGAGGCGGTTAAAAAGCTGAGAACAAATAATATTTATGTTTATAATCAGCATGTTTATCACAGATACGTTAGTAGGAGATTTGAAAATGTAGCTTTGAGGATAGCATTAAAGAAGGTTGGAATTATCCCTTACTATACTTTTTATCCAAAGGGAAAGATGGAGCATAAAGATTACTTAGTTCCAATAGCAAGATTAGCCCAGGAGGTTAAGGAGGAGGCAAGATTACTTCCTGGCTCATTTAGAACAGATGAACCAGTATTTAATGTTCCAAGAATGGGGAAAAACCATTTGAGAGCATGGCAAGATAGGGAGTTAATAGCTATAAAGCCAAATGGTAGTAGGGTTTATTTAATGCATCCATGGGAGAAGGGGATTTATCCAACTAAGCTCTACACTTATGAAGATGTGCCAATTAAAGAATACTTAGATAGTTTGAAAGAGCTTGGGGAGGATGTTGAAGAATATAAGACAATTTGGTATTATTACTAAAAATATACTCTATTTTTTTATTTTTTTGGTGGAATTATGGGGTTAAAGATAGCTGTTATAGGTGGAGGACCAGCAGGAAGAACAACATCAATGTATTTGGCAAAAAATGGATTTGATGTTGATTTATTTGAAAGGGATAGGATTGGAGGAACTTGTTTAAACTATGGATGCACTTATATAACTGGATTGAGGGAGATGGCAGATATTGTAAATAATTTAAGTATTTTAAAGGGAAGGAAAATAAATTTAGAAGAAATAATTTCATTTAGAGAGCTACAAGAAAAAATAAACAAAATTCAAGATAAGATTAGAAATAAATTAGAGAATGAGACAAAAGAGATTGGAGTTAATATAAAATATAAGGAATTTAAGGAAGAATATGGGGAAGGTTATGATTATGTAGTTTATGCCACTGGAAGGGCCTACCCTTCCAATTACAATGGACATGAAGTTTTAACTCATAAGGATATTCCAAATTTAAGAGAACTTCCAGAAAATATATTAATCATTGGTGGAGGGACAGTAGGAGCTGAATATGCTTCAATATTTTCTGATTTTGGTTGTAACGTTGTTTTATATACAAGGTCTAAAATTTTAAAAGAGATTAAGGATGAAGAGATTAGAGATTATTTAATGAGGAAAGTTATAAACTTTAAGATAATCAATGACAAAGAAGAGCTTGAAAATCTGTTAAAAGATGATGGATATACAAAAATCTTGGCTATTGGTGGAAAAGGAATTTTTGAGACAGATGACTACCTGAGGGTTTTAAATAAAGAAAATGCCTATGCTTGTGGTGATTGTTTAATAAACGGTGGAGGAAACACACCAACATCAAGAATGGAGGGGAGGGTGGTAGCTCAAAATATTATTAATGAAATAAAAAACAAACCACTAATAAAACCAAATTATGAACTAATACCTAAAACTATTAGGTTATCTTTAACCATATCTTATGTAGGAAAGCAAACAAATGAATATAAAATAATAAAAAGCCACGTTGGGAGGGGCAATTTCTTTAAAGTTTTAAGTGGAATTGGTATAAATAAAATATACTATGAAAATGGAAGGGTTGTTGGGGCTATAACCATGATGCCCTGTGCTGAGATTTTACCATACTTCACCCAGTTAATTAGGGGAATAGATGTTTATAACAACTTCATGGAAGTCCATCCATCAACTGACATATTTTACAAGGAATTTAGGAGAATAATTTAATCAAAGACAGGATAAACCCCCAATAATGTAATGAATGTTGTATGCCTCTCCAAAGATTTTAAAATCTCATCCAACTTTTCTTTGTTATTTTCAAAGTCAATGTAAAATATGTAAGTTCCCAGCCGTTTTTTTGATGGTCTTGACTCAATCCTTGTTAAGTTTATATTTCTTTCAGCAAACTCCTTTAAAATGTGATATAAAGCCCCTGGTTTATCTTCTTTTAACTCAAAGACGATTGAACTTTTATATTTTTTTGGAAGTGTTTTAAACTTAACTTTTTTACCAATTAAAATAAATCTTGTTCTATTGTTTTTGTAGTCCTCAATATTTTCATCCAATATTTTTAAGTTGTAATATTTTGCCGATTCCTTTGAACCAATAGCCCCTAAGCTCTCATCTTTACTTTCAGCAACCAGTTTTACTGCCTTAGCTGTGCTTTCAACTGCTTTAACTTCCCAACCATGTTTTTTTATATAATTCCTACACTGTGCCAATGCCTGTGGATGGGAAATAACTGTTTTTATCTTATTCTTATCATAGCCGATTAAATTGTGATGAATATCTAAAACTAACTCCCCCAATATGTTTATATCTTTAAATTGTAGTAATAAATCTTGTGTTAAAGATACAGAGCCCTCAATAGAGTTTTCTATTGGAACTACTCCCAAACCTCCGTTATCTACCTTTTCAAAAATATCGTATATAGAAGTGCAATAATCTATTTTACAATTTCCATCAATATATTTTAAAAATTCTTTTGTAGCTATCTCGCTATAAGTTCCTTTTGGTAATGTGTAAATAATCATGTTTTCACCATCTCAACAATTAAAAATTGTCCTTTATTTTTAAAAATTTTTGAGAGTTTTTTATCTATTGTCTTCCAATATTTTAAGATTTTTGATAAAATTATTGGTGGAAATATCTTAAAAATTGAAGGTAAAAAGTATATTGAGTTTGAATAAACAATTTTAAAACCATTTATTTTAAAATCTTCAATAGATAATGGTTTATGAAAAATCTCAAAATCGTTAAAAATCTCCTCCTTAATTAAGCCATTTTTATTTACAACAACAACTATTAAATGCCCATTATTTTTTAAAACCCTTTTTATTTCATTTAAGGCATTTATATAATTTACATGCTCTAAAACGTTTATGCATAAAACTAAATCAAACGTGTTATCTTTAAAAGGCAAATATAATATGTTTGCACAAATCTTTCTCTCTTTGAGTTTAAATTTTTTGAGCAAATTTAACGATATATCTAAATATATAGTGTTAAAATTTTTTGTTAAATTATAAAAAGCTCCAAAGCCACATCCACAATCTAAAACTAAAAAATCCTCTTTATTTTCAAATTTTTTTAACAATAAATATATTTCTTCAAATATTAGCTCATCAGCAAAATTTATAAGAAGTTTTATATAATTTGGGAAATCTTTTGGCTCCCAATTATCATAAAAATCTTTAACCTCTCTCATAGCATCTCACAAGTTAGTGTGTATATTATCTCATCCTCAAACAACTTTTTAATTTTTTCTTTGATTTTATTAATCTCTTCTTTACTTAATTCTTCTTTTAATGGCTTATCAAGCATAAACCCACATCTATAATAATAGCCGTCCTCTGAAATTAAAGCCAACTCTGGATATTCAACAGATAAGATTTTAACATCTTCTCCCAAAATTTTTAAAACCTCTTTAAATGCTTTTTCAAAATTAAATCCCTCTCTTACATAAAAAACAGCATCCACAGCTAATTTCATAGTTTCACCATTAAAATTATATTAAAAATCAACACCCACAAATAAACTCTTTCTCAAAATCAAAAACAACTTCTTTATTTTCACCATCAGTAATATACAATTTCTTTTCAGATATAACTTCCCCACAAATCTCTGCACTCATCTCAACATCTTCAAAAACATCCCTAATATCTTTAAAGTTCTCTTCTTTTGCAGTTAAAACATATCCACTACCTGGATAAACTTTAAGCCAGTGGATTAAATCAACCTCTTCTGGTTTTGGAATTTTTGTTATATCAACAACTCCTCCTTTCCTTGAAACCTCTAACAACATCCCTAAAGTTCCAATAGCTCCAGGATTGCTTATATCTTTACAAGAATTAGCTAACTTATTTTCGGCAATATAAACTAACGCATCCATCTGTGCCTTAACCAATTTTTTTGACTTCATTGTTGTTGTGTCCCAATTCAATGGAAATGATTTATATATCTGCCCAACTAAGTCATAGGCAAAGATTATTTTATCCCCAATTTTTGCATTATCACTTCTCAATATACAATCTTTTTTGGCAATACCGGTTATAGAGACATCTAAAACATTACACAGGGCATCTGGATGTGTATGCCCACCAACCATTGGCACTCCAAATTTTTTTACACCATCCTTAACTCCCTTCAAAACCTCCCTACATATATCCTTATCCTTTATACTTATTATGTTTGTCATACCTATGCATTTTCCTCCCATTGCCGCTATATCCTTACAATTAACTAAGACAGAGCAATAGCCAGCCCACCATGGGTCTGACTCCAAAAGCTTTCCCCAAATTCCATCAGCGGCTAATAAAATGGCATTTTCTCCATCTATTCCTATAACAGCAGCATCATCTCCAAAATCTACTATAATATCAAATTCATAATCTTCATCATTAAAATCAAAGGTCTCTACAACGTCTTTAATAGCTACCTTCCTTAAAATACCTTCAAAATTCCTTATCTCATTAACTACTTTTTTTAAATCCATAGAATCCCCTTTCTTGTTGGTAATATTGTGTTTTTAATTTTTAATACTCTCATTTTTAAAAGTTTTTATTTATTATTCTAAATGTCTAATCCAATCTATACTATACCTTATATAAAATGCCTCATCTAACAGCTTTAATATGGATAAATTGAACTTATGCTCCAACTTTTTGCATTCAAAGTAATAACTACTTAAAAAATTCTTGATGAACTTTATATATTCAATATAGCCATTTTCATCTTTACCAACATCTTTAACTCTTTTTAAAGCTTCAATAATAGGATTATCTA
>JBDOKN010000029.1:0-6930 GCA_039833665.1 Methanocaldococcus sp. | reverse complement strand
ACCTATATCACGAAATTGCAGGATATGGAGTTATATTAACCTTAGTTCCAATATTGGTTATTATCTATTTAAAAATTATTGAAAAAATCAGGGGAGAAAATGCAATTTATAAGGGTAAATACTTTAAAAATTAATTCAGAAGTATTGAAAAAAAGATTAGAAAATAAAGGAGTTGTTTTAAAAGAAACTTTCTTAGATTATGCTTTTGAAGTTGTAAAAAGCCCATTTTCAATTGGTGCAACTCCTGAGTATTTATTTGGCTACTATATGCTTCAATCAATATCTTCAATGATTCCCCCCATTATCTTAAATCCAAGAGAAGATGATTTTATCTTAGATATGTGTGCCGCCCCGGGAGGAAAAACTACTCACTTAGCCCAATTAATGAAAAATAAAGGGACAATAGTTGCAGTTGAAATTAACAAAACAAGAACAAAGGCATTAAAATCAAATATAAATAGGATGGGGGTCTTAAACACCATTATAATAAACGCAGATATAAGGAAATATAAGGACTATCTATTAAAAAGAAGGATATTTTTTGATAAAATTTTATTAGACGCTCCATGTTCAGGGAACATTATTAAAGATAAAAATAGGAATGTCTCAAAAGAGGATATAAAATACTGCTCTTTAAGGCAGAAAGAGTTGATAGATATAGGTATAGATTTATTAAAGGAAGGAGGGGAGTTGGTTTATTCAACTTGCTCAATGGAAGTTGAAGAAAATGAGGAAGTGATAAAATACATTTTACAAAAGAGGGATGATATTGAGCTAATAAATATAAAAGCAGATGAATTTAAAGGGATTAATATAAGAGAGGGATATATAAAAGGAACTTTAAGAGTTTTTCCACCAAATGAACCATTTTTCATTGCAAAACTAAGGAAAGTTTAATTTTGGTGAAAACATGGATTTTATTGTCATTGATGGGAGTTACTTAGAAGGAGGAGGGCAGATTGTAAGAACCGCTGTTTCTTTATCTGCTTTAACTCAAAAACCGGTAAAAATTATTAACATAAGGAAAAAGAGGAAAAATAAGGGATTAGCTCCTCAACATGTATCTGCTGTCAAAGCAGTAAAAAAGCTTTGCAATGCTGAAGTTTTTGGTTTAAAAGTTGGCTCAGAGGAATTAACATTTATACCTTCAAAATTAGCTCCGAAGGACTTTACAATCGATATTGGAACTGCTGGAAGCATATCTTTGGTTATACAAACACTCCTCCCTCTATCATTAGGGATTAACAAAAAATTCACTGTAAAAATAAAGGGAGGGACTGATGTTAAAAGAGCCCCACCAATTGACTATGTAAAAAATGTAACTTTAAAAATCCTCAGGGATTTTGGGATAATAACAGATATAAAAGTTTTGAGGAGAGGATTTTATCCAGAAGGTGGGGGAGAAGTTATTTTTGAGGTAAAGCCCTCAAAAGTTAAAAAATTTGATTTAGTGGAACATTCTAAAAGTGATTTGATTGAAGGAATTGCCTATGTGCAAAATTTAGATGAAAATATAGCAAGAAGAATGAGAAAAAAGGCAGTAGATTTATTAAACAAAAATAAACTTTTACCAAATATAAAAATAGAATGTTCAAGAGGTGTTTCTACTGGAGCAGGAATAGTTTTATGGAACGATACTTTAGGAGGAAGTTGTTTAGGGGAGAAAGGTTTAAGGGCGGAGATTGTTGCTGAAAGGGCTGTTGATGAGTTGTTGAAAGAGAGAAAAAGTGGAATGGCTTTAGACAAATATATGGGAGACCAGATAATCCCATTTTTAGCTTTTGGTAAGGGGATAGTTGGAGTTTCAGAGATAACCAATCATACAAAAACAAACATGTGGGTTGTTAAACACTTTTTAGATGTAGATTTTGAGATTAAAGAGTATAAAGAAAATAATTGTAATGGCTTTACTATTGAGGTGGTTTAAATGTTTAATTATTTTGAAACTACTGCTGATTTGGGAGTTGAAGCTAAGGGAAAGAGTTTAGAAGAGGCATTTAAAGAGGGGGCTAAGGGGCTTTACAATATTATGGTGGATATTGATAAAGTTGATAAAAAAGAAAAAATAGAGTTTGAAGTGACAGGGGAAGATTTGGAAGAGCTTTTATACAATTTTTTGAATGAGCTACTTTTTTATACTGATGTGGAAGGCATAGTTTTTAATGACTTTGACATGAAAATTGAAAAAGATGATAATGGATATAGGTTAAAATGCACCGCTTATGGAGAGAAGGTAGATAAAGAAAAACATAATGTAAAGGAGGAAGTTAAGGCAGTAACCTATCACAAAATGGAAGTTAAAAAAGAAAATGGGGAATGGAAGGTTAGGTATATAGTTGATTTATAGGATAAATTTTTTCGGTGGTCGTTTTGGTTGATGAAAAGAAGAAAATAATATACGATTCATTGTTTGATGTTTTTAAAATAATATTTGGTTATGAGATTGGTTTAATATTTGCCATTGTTAATGACGGCTCTCCGAGCTAAAGCTCGGAGTTTCGGGAGAGCAGAGGTTTAAAGCTACCCTCCCCGGCTCCGCCAAAGCCACTACCCCCGTCCCTTACGGGACTCGGGGCTACCCTCTCCCAACCATTAGCCCCCAGCGGTGGGATTTTGCCTGAATCCCGCCCATAATAACATGGACTGAGGGCAATAGTTAGTATTCTGTTTCGAGCATATAAAACTTATGCTTGTCCCACCCACCTCCCTTAATTCATCACCGCCCTAAAGCAGAGTTTCTTAGCGACAACTAATGTAATGTTTAATTTATACCTTTATTCTATATATAACTTCCTAAAACCTCTCCCTTCATATCTATAATTATACAGCTGAATTTAATGCCCTCCCATCTTTCACTTAACCTTTCAACAACTCTTTTAGCTATAAAATTGAAAACATCCTTTAAAACTCCCTTTTCTTTTAAAATCTTGATAACCTCTTCTGTTGTATTGGAAAACAATATCTTTTTTATTGCCTCCTTGTCATTAATAAATAGGGAAGAATAAGCTGCTAATATCTCATTTCTACAATCAGCTACCTTTGAGTGAGTATTATATATCCCACCAGCCAACTTAATTACTTTTCCAGCATGTCCAAAAATTAAAATCTCTTCAACACCTCTCTCCTTGGCTTTATCAAGCATAAATCCCCAAAAGTTTGAGACCTCAATAATCTCATCATCTTCAGCGTTTAAAAGTTTTTTCGCATACTTAGTTCCAATATTCCCTGGGACAAAAATCAACCTTTTATAGCCATTAGCTAATGCGACATCAATCTGAGGAACTAAGGAGTTCATATATGCTTCATTTGACATTGGTCTGACAATGCCAGTTGTTCCTAATATGGACAGTCCTCCAACAATTCCAAGTTTTGGATTTAATGTTTTTTTAGCCAATTCTTTGCCTTTTGGTATTGAAATAGTAACCTCAGCAACTTCATCATCATTTAACAATTTTAAAAGGTTATTTCTAATCATCTCTCTTGGTTTTGGATTTATTGCCTTTTCCCCCTTTTTTACCTGCAAACCATCCTTTGTAACGACTCCAACTCCTTCTCCACCTTTAATAACAACATCCCTTTTTCCTTTTTTTAATTCCACTTCAGTAATAATTTCAATGCCATTTGTTATATCAATATCTTCCCCAGCATCCTTAATAACAATTGCCTTAGCTTTATTTCCACACTTTTCAATTTTTTCTATTGGAATAATTAACTTATCACCATTTAAATTTTCAATCTCAACATAACTAAGTTTTTCACCAAATTTTAGATAATAGAGAGCTGAATATGCCCCAGCAGCTGCACATGAGCCAGTTGTATATCCAAATTTTGATTTTTTTCTAAAATCATAAATCATAATCTCCCTGTATTTCTCCTTCTTCTAAATCTTAATTTTTTAGTTATTAATGGGATTCTCTCTACTTCCAAGGCATCTGATGTAGGGTAGAGCTCTGAGATATAAGCTGAGAATGTTATGGGAAATCTTTGCCTTTTCATCTCCTCAATAATATCCTCCAAAATAAATGGATTTAAATATATATTTTTATCAATAATCTCAAACTCAATCTCATTCTCTTCCAAAATCTTGGCTATTTCTTTTAACTCTTTTTCATTGTCAAAAATCATTATTCCTCTCAACAACAAGCCATCTTCTGTTATAACCTCATAAGGTTTAGCTACATTTTTAGCCCTATTTATTAACCTATTCCTCATTTGTATGGCATCTTTTAAGATTGATGGGCAGTAATGAATAAATAAATTCCCTTTAAATTCTTTTATAACTTTTAAAGCTGTTTCTTCACTGCCAGCAATTGCATTACTTACATCATCCTTTGGCATAAAACCCCTCTTCTCCAACTCATGATAATTTTCCTCTGAAAACTCAAGCTCATTGATATTCATAAATTTGGCAATACTATCAATTGCCTCAGCCAACTTTAAAATCTCATCCTCCATATTTGGAATTGCTGGAATTTCAACCCCAACATCTTTTATGTATTTGTTGCATAAGCTCAATTTATCACACAAAAACTTTATATATTCCTCATCATAACCCTCATTGAATATCTTTGTTGGATGCAACCTTATTTCATCTAAACCTGCCTCTTTTAAAAGTTTTAAGTTCTCTTCACTCACTGTTTCTGGCGTTGTATATAGATGAGCATGGAATTCATCAAACTCTTTTTTTAATGCCTTTAAGAATTTTACAGTTCTATTTATTTTTAATAAAGGATTTCCTCCTGTTATTCCTACTCCTTTACTACTACATAGCTTTGCCTCTTCTATGACCTCTTCAACAGTGGTTATTAATCTCTCATTTGCATATATTACATCCCTATTCTTTCTCTTTTCAGATAAAGGACAATAATAACAATTGTTATTACAAACTCCTGTAATGAATAAAACTAACTTTTCCCCCCTAACACATTGCTTACAGCCCTCTGGCAATTTATCAAAATTTTTTTCCAAATATTTTTCAATTTCTTCAACGTTCATGTTTTCACCACTGGAAAGTATATATACCTAAACCTACTTAATATATTTACGGCGGATGATGAACGGAGTAGCTGCTGAGCTATAATGATGATTGATGGGCGAACTGACGCCACTTTTTATTTTTATTTTAAACATATTAATCAATATATTTAAATTATTTTAATTTTTATAATAAAGATTTTTATATTTTTTTACTTATTTTAATTTCTATGAATCTTAAAAATTACCTAAGGTGGAATAATGGATGTTGGAGATATTATAAGAGTAGAAACAGATAAAGGGGTTTTTGAAGGTATCTTATTGCCATCAACTGACGAAAATGTAATAACAATAAAGATGAAAAACGGTTATAATGTTGGAATATTAAAAGAAAATGTAAAAAATATGGAGATTATATCTAAAGGAGAGAAACCAAAGTATAAATTGCCTCCATTAAACATTGAAAAGAATGAAAAGTTAAAAACAATCTCTATTTTATCCACTGGAGGGACAGTAGCTTCAAAGGTTGATTATAAAACTGGAGCGGTTCATCCTTCTTTTACAGCAGATGATTTAATTAGGGCAGTTCCAGAGCTTTTAGACATTGCCAACATAAAAGGAAGGGCAATAATGAATATATTAAGCGAAAATATGAAGCCAGAATATTGGAAAAGGATTGCTGAAGAGATAAAAAAAGAGATAGAAGAAGGAGCTGATGGAATTGTTATTGCCCATGGAACAGATACAATGGGCTATACTGCCTCAGCCCTATCGTTTATGGTTAAGGCGGATGTTCCAATAATCTTAGTTGGAGCTCAGAGGAGTAGTGATAGGCCTTCATCAGATGCCGCTCTAAACTTAATAAGTGCTGTTTTAGCCGCAAGAGAGCCAATTAAAGGAGTTTATGTTGTTATGCATGGGGAGAGTGGAGACACTTTTTGTTATTTACATAAAGGAGTTAAGGTTAGAAAATGCCACTCTTCAAGAAGAGATGCATTTAAATCAATAAATTCAATTCCAGTAGCTAAGATAAATCCATTTAAAAAAGAAATTAAATATTTGCAAGAAGTTGAAAAATCAGATGATAGCAAAAAGGTAGAGATAAACACAAACTTAGAGGAAAAGGTAGCTTTAATAAAAGTTTATCCTGGAATGGATGGGGAGATTATAAAGTTCTATGTTGATAACGGCTATAAAGGAATTGTTTTAGAGGGAACTGGGTTAGGGCATGCTCCAGAGTATATATTCGAAGATATAAAGTATGCGATAGATAAAGGCGTTGTTGTTGTGATGACAACCCAAACAATTAATGGAAGGGTAAATATGAACGTCTATTCAAATGGGAGGGAATTACAAAAGTTAGGAGTTATTGGTTGTGAAGATATGCTTCCAGAAGTTGCATTGGTTAAATTAATGTATCTCTTAGGAAATTATGACATAGAGGAGGTTAAAAATCTAATTAACAAAAATTTAGTTGGAGAGATTGAATATAGGAGTAGGTTTGATACGTATTAATTTGGTGAAAATATGGAAATTACAATAAAAATTGAGATTCCTGATGAGGATTTAAAATATATTGATATGGAGGAAATCACTAAGAAAATAAAGAAAGAGATTGAAAGGAAAATTAGTGTTATGAAACTTTATGGTAGATTTAAGAAAGAGGATGTAGAAAAAGCTATGAAAGAGGTTGAAGAGGAATGGGGAGTATAAAAGCGTTTGCTGATTCTAATGTGATAATTAATCATTTTAGTGGAAATGTAAATATTTTAGAGTTGTTGGAGAAATATGAACTTTATATAAATTCAATAGTTTTTAGCGAAGTGCTAATGGTCTATCTAAAATTAATAACAAACGAAAAATCATATACTTTAAAACATAAACCAGAACTAATCGTAAATAAAAAAGAAGAGTTAAAATTACTGGATGGCTTATTTTCTTTATTCAAAACATTAC
>JBDOKN010000028.1:0-23928 GCA_039833665.1 Methanocaldococcus sp. | reverse complement strand
TTTGGGCTTGGGAGAGGTTATGAACTATCCAGCTGTGATAAATGGAGACGAAGAGACGTTAAAAAAGATTGAAGTGGCTAAAAAATACAATAAATTGATAGATGGGCATTGTCCAAAGTTAAGAGGTTGGGAGTTAAATAAATACATATATCATGGAATAATGAGTGACCATGAGTGTGTTGATGAAGATGAGGCGTTAGAAAAGCTTAGATTGGGATTAAAATTAATGATTAGAGAAGGAACTGCCTCAAAAAATATTTATTTGCTTAACATATGCAAAAAGATAAAAGATTTTAGGAATATAATGTTGGTTAGTGATGACGTTTGTGTTAGGGACTTAGATGGCTACATGATAAATATTTTAAGGAAAGCCACCAACTATGTTTCTTCAATAGAGGCAATTCAAATGGTTACAATAAATCCAGCAAATTATTTTGGACTTGATGTAGGAATTAAAGCTGGAAATGAGGCAAGTTTTGTAATCTTTGAAGATTTAGATAATTTTAAAGTTTATGATATTGTTGTAAAAGGAAGATTTTTAGATGATGTTTTAAATGAGCTAAATAAAAATAAAAAAAGAGATATTCCTGAAAATCTCATGAACACTTTAAGGTATCCATACAAAAATGAAAATGATTTTTTAATTAAAGGAATTGATTACAAAGAGAGAGATGGATTTGTTAGAGTAATAAAACCACTAAAAGATTCTCTAATAACTGAGGAATTAATATTTAGCACTGAGGAGATAAAAATATTATTGAACGAGAATGTAATAAATAAAATCTTCGTTATAGAGAGGCATAAAAATACTGGAAATGTTGGAAAAGGTTTGATATACAACTTCTTAGAAGAGGGGGTTTTAGCTTCTTCCTATGCTCATGACTCCCATAATGTTATAGCCATAGGAAATAATGAGAAAGATTTAGCTTTAGCCATAAATAAATTAAAAGATATTGGTGGGGGATTTATAGCTGTTAAAGATGGAGAAGTTGTTGAATATCTTCCTTTACCAGTTGGTGGGATAATGGGGGATAATGGAAAATACATGGCTGAGAAGATTAATGCCTTATATAAAAAAATAGAAAATTGGAGTTCTTTTGAGAATCCATTTTTAAGTATGAGTTTCTTTTCCCTCCCAGTAATTCCAGAGTTAAAAATAACTGATAGGGGCTTAGTTAAAAACATGGGATTGGTTGATTTATTTGTTTAGATTATTTGTCTCAATAACTTCAAATACACATTTGTCTTTTCCTTGGCATACGCATTCAATCTCATTAACTATGAATTTCTTTTTGAAAATTTCTTCTAAACAGCCAGCTAAGATTCCTGCTATAAAGTCATGTATTGGTTCATCTTTGGATACCCACTTATAGGGAGGATTTGATAGCTTTATTTTTTGTGGTGGTTTTTCTTTTTCATCAATCTCCAAATCACCAAAATCCATCAATTTAAATATTTTTTTCAATTCTTCAATATTTTTTGGAGATAGTAATTTACCAAAGTCCTCCCCAATTTCATACAAAGATGTTTCTGAACTGAGTTCTTTAACTTTATCAAACACTACTAACGCAAATAATCCAAAATAAGGCATTGGGATTTTTTTACTATTTTTTATAATTTCCTCATTTTTTATAGCTTCTAAGATATTTGGAAATATCTTTTCCATAAACTCACCTTTCTTTTTAATATATATTATAATTTTTTAGAGTTATGACTTAATCAATAACAACTATGTAAAATAAAATATATAAAACTTTGTAATAATAAATAAGTAAAAGAAAAAGAATTTAATCCCCTTTTCCTTCAATCTCTATAACTTTCACATAAATTGGATGTTCTTTAAGTTGCTGATAAACTTTTTCAGCCGCTCTTCTTGACCTTGCAAGCATAACAAATGCAACATCTCCCTTATATCTCGCCTCTGTAAATGATAATATATCCCCTCTTGCTATACCCTCCCCAATTATTCTCCTAATTAAGTCCTCATACTTTGTGGCATGTTTTTCTGGAATATTTAATAAAATCCCGTAAATCATTATCTCACCTCAAAAATAAATTTTTGTTTTATTTATTCAGAAACCTTCAAAATTCCTAAGGTTTGCTCTGCTTTTTTAGCTATATCTAAATCAAATAATGCAATTGTTGGTAAAAGCCAGCTAAATCTATATCTTGGTTCCCCGTCCTTTGTTTCACCATAATATGCAAATGCCAATCTTCCAAAGCCAGTTTCTTTCTCAACTTTCCTTACACTTCTTATAAACCTTCTTGCAACATTTGGAAGTTCCTCATAACTTAATGGCTTTCCACCAACACCGTTTTGCATTGAAAGTTCTAAGCTAATACCAACATTTTTTACTGCTTTAATTAAATTACTCAACTTATTCTTTTTAAAGAAAGCCAACAATAAAGTAGCCGCTGGAACTCTTAAAACCTCTGTGTTTTTTCCATCTTCATCCCTCAACTGGCAAACAATATATGCTTTACCCATCTCCATCTCTATATGAGCATATAATTCAGTATTTTTTGGTAATTCTTCGAGAACTTCAATAACCTCATACTCCTTTCCTTCTTTTGAAAATTTATCTCCAGCTTTTCTTTCATCTAATTCAACAGTAAAGTATGTCTCTTCTCCATTTATCTTACCAAATATTAAGTCAAATCCCCATTTCTTCAATGATTTCAATTTAAATTCCCTTTCCTTTTCTGGATTCCCCAATGTCTCAAAAACTAAGGTATTCACCATCTCTACTTCTTTTGCCTCCACAACCAAAATATCACCTTTTATTCATATTTTTTATCAATAATTTCATTAACTACCTATAAATGTATTTGAGGTTCTATAAAAAATTTTCTATAATCGATAGATTTATAAATTCATTTTATTATATTAATCGATAAAAAATATAAATGAGAGAAATATAACATTTTTTGATGGTGAGAGTTATGAGATACAAGAAAGTCCCAGTTAAAAAGATAGTTAATAAGATTATTGACGAATGTGATGTGATTTTATTGGTCTTAGATGCAAGAGACCCAGAATTAACAAGAAATAAGGAGTTGGAGAAAAAAATTAAAAGTAAGGGAAAAAAGCTAATATATGTATTAAATAAAGCTGATTTAGTTCCAAAAGATATTTTAAAAAGATGGAAAGAAGTTTTTGGAGAAAACACAGTATTTATATCAGCTAAAAGAAGATTGGGAACAAGAATTTTAAGGGAGATGATAAAAAAGTCCCTAAAAGAGATGGGAAAGAAAGAAGGAAAAGTTGGTATTGTTGGATATCCAAACGTTGGGAAATCTTCCATTATTAACGCATTAACTGGGAAGAGAAAGGCATTAACTGGGAGTGTAGCTGGCTTAACTAAGGGAGAGCAGTGGGTTAGATTAACAAAAAATATTAAATTAATGGATACTCCTGGAGTTTTGGAGATGAAAGATGAGGATGATTTAGTCATAAGTGGAGCTTTAAGATTGGAAAAGGTAGAAAATCCTATTCCCCCAGCTCTAAAAATTTTAAGTAGGATAGATAACTTTAATAAATCAATAATAAAGGAATATTTTGGCGTTGATTATAAAGAAATTGATGAGGATTTACTAAAAAAGATTGGAAATAAAAGAGGTTATTTAGCCAAGGGTGGAAAGGTTGATTTAATTAGAACAGCTAAGGCAATTATAAAAGAGTATCAAGATGGAAAACTTAATTATTATAAAGTAGATTTAAAGAAGTTTGGACAGGATAGGAAAATGGACATATCGTTTATAACTAAGCATTTAAAGGATTTTCCATTTATTGAAGATGCTAAGATGGTTATAAATCATTTAAAGGACTTTGATGAGTTATACAAAAAAATAAAGAAACCTGTTTTGGGTTTAGAGGAGATAGATGAAAATGTCATTGTTATATCATTTGGGGAGAAAACAAAAGATGCATGTAGAAAGAAAGTAGAAAAATTATGTAATGAGAAAAACATAGAAGTTTTTTCAAAATTTGGTGATAAAATTGGAGCTAACAACATCTACATAGCTGTTGGTAAAATGAAACAATAAAATTTATATTCAATGTTATACTAAATTTGTCATTAACAATAATGATAAATTATTGGTGACAATAATGATTAAAAAAACTGCAAGGAAAAAGTGCATTCATGTAATGCTCGTTTATACTGGTGGATGTAATGCTTGTGATATTGAGGTTGTTAATGCAGTATTCTCACCGTTCTATGATGCCGAGCAGTATAACGTTTTTTTAACGTTTAATCCAAGAGAGGCGGATATTTTAGTAGTTAGCGGATGTGTAACCAAGGTTGTTGCTGAATCATTAAAAAAGATTTATGAAAAGATTCCAGAGCCAAAGGCGGTTGTTGCAGTTGGTGCCTGTGCATTAATGGGAGGAGTTTATAAAAATATAGGAGGGGACTTAGGGACTTCTGACTTTGTAGCTGGACCTGTTGAAAACATTATTCCAGTTGATGTTAAAGTGCCTGGCTGTGCCCCAAGACCTGAAGATATCATAGCTGGAATAGTCAAAGCAATTCCTAAGGTTGTTGAAGGCAAATGAGGATTTATAAATTTTTTGAGGGATGGTTATGATTGATGAACTTATTTCAATAATTGGAATTCCAGCATTGGCTTTTGCAATCTCCACCTATATTCCAGGAATTCAAAGAAAGATAGAGGCAAGGATACAGCAAAGGATAGGACCAAGTATTTTAGCTCCAGGATTTTGGGCATTTTTTAAATTTTTATTTAAGGAAGTGAAAACACCTGATGCTACAATACCAAGATTATATAATTTGTTGCCTCTGTTATCAATAGGGGTGTTGTGGGTTATATTGGCAATAACATCATTAACATCCTTCCATATCTTATCCAATGAGATTGGTATTGTTGGGTTGTTAAAATTGGAGGAGATGATGTATATCATTCTTGGCTCTTTATCATGTTCAATCATGGGTTGGAGGATGCCATTTATAGATGAGTGTAAGGGAACAAGTTTTTTAGGGACTTTAAAATTATCGTTGGAACAGTTAGGGGCTGTAAGAAGCTTTAAAATGATAACTATTGGTTCATTCCCATTTTATTTAGCAACATTTTTGCCATTTGTCCAGAAGAAGAGCATTTTTTTAAAAGATATTGTTGGAGAGCCGTTTTTATTTTCATTGGCTGGAATATTTGGGGCTATATGCTATTTCATTGGATATGTGATAATGATTAAAGAATATCCTTTTTCCATAACACACACAAAGGCAGATGTTATTGAAGGTCCTACAATGGAGTTGATGGCTAAGTATAGGGCTTTATATTTGGCAAGTAAAGAGCTTTTATTAATAACTTTAGGGAGTTTATTTGCAACTCTATACTTAGGAATAGCTCCCAACATAGATAATCCAATAACAATAGTTGAGAACTTTGCCATTGCCCTAATATTCCCTATATTGGCTACCTTTGTTAGGGCATTTTCCCCAGTGCTTTTATTTAAGCAGATATATCCTATATCTTATGTAGCAACATTGATTGGTGTCATTGGATTTATATTTGCTTTGCTTGGATGGTAATAAGATATTTTTGACTAATTCTAAAACAAAACAAATTTTAATATTTATAACAACCTCTTTATGGCATTCCAGACTAAAAAACTCTGTGGTTTTAAAGTCCCTTCAATTGGATTTAAAAATAGAATATTTTTCTTAACTAAATAAACATAAATTGGCTTTGCTACTTCACTATCACTAATTTCATAATTGTCTTTGAATAATTTTAATGCCTCAATAATATCTTCTTTTTTAAGTTCAATAGCTTTATCTCCAACTTCAACCTTTGGCTTTATGTAATCCAAGTCATTTAAGAAATACTTCAACTTTTGAGTGGCATCTTTAAGCATAAAGTCCAAAATAACCTCTAATTTTTCATATCTCAATTTATTAATAACTGTTTCTATGTATATTGGCTTCCCACCAACATAGCTATAGATAAGCTCTTTTTCATCGTTAGATAGTTTTTTATTTAAAATCCTCTCAGCTAAAAAATCCATAAATCTTAGGGCAGTTTCCTTATCAAAGTCATCAACCAATATATAATCAGCCCTCCCGTCTAACATTGCCTCGTTATAAACTTGCTCAATAAATAAGCTATCAGAACTTAGGCAAAAGACGTGGCATAGATGTTTATGCTTAGTTAGTGAGACAAAGTAATTAAATAACTCATAAATTAAAAATCCATTTAGTTTTAAATCACCGATTTTTTGTAATTCATCTATAATAATTATTGGTTGTTTTCCTTCTCTTTTAATCTTTATTAAAACGTTGGTTATATATCTAAAGACGTTTTTAACTTCTTTGTCTTTTAATAATTCATTTAAAGTATTTTTAGGTATTGGAATAGCATCAACAACACCAGTAATATTTAGTAAAGTATAACTCTTAATAACATCTGGAGAATCTCTAATTAAAGATAAGAATAATCTCTTTATCTTATCAATAAACGGTTCTTCATAAGCCTCAAACAAAACCTCAATGAAGTCATCATACTTAGATATAAAAATCTCCCTCAAATCAAAATAAAACACAACATATTTGTTTTTATCTAATCTATTGTTAATTATTTCATTTATTAAAGCTGTCTTACCAGAGTTTATAGAGCCATAGATAAAGTAAATTATATTTGGCTCTCCTTCAATAATAGATAGGATTTTATGAATCTCTTTCTCTCTATTAAAAAATTTCATTTAAACCACCATTACAATTTGTAGATATAACTTTTTCACCAAAATCTTTTATAATTAACTCTTTCAGCATTATCTTCAACAAAAACAACCAATAATTATAGTTCTTTTCAAAATATTTTGGAATACATAAGGCATTAATGAACTCCTTCCTAATGGAAGGAGTTCAAACTTCCTTAATAAATTTTATTCACTTTTGAAAAGAACTATAAATTCTGCAAAAGAAATTATCTTTGAGATTCTGGTTTATACTCCTCCTTAATCTTAACAACCACTACTGGAGTATGCTCCAACTTCTCCAAAATCTCTTCAGTTATGACATAGCTATTATACTTCTCCAAAACTTCGTTAATGTTTTTTATTGTTTTATGCACTCTATCACAGATAAAAGCTATCCTTGTAAGCTCTCCAATTGAATATTTTTTATAAACCTCATTTCCAGCAATTGCTAATGGTGTGCATCCAGCAAAGCCACCAATCTTTAAAACATCAGCCAACCTTCCAAGAATAAAACCAAAGACCCCAATTCCGCCAATTATTCCATCAATTGCATAAGGTAAAGCAGTAACATAAAAATTCAAAACTCTATAAGTGGCATCCGTATCTGCAACCATGACAACTACATCAACACCAAGTTCTTTTTTTATTTCTTTATATAGCATTTCAGCCCATTTTTTTGGATTTTTTGGAAGAGGGCAGGCATAAGTTCCAGGAACGTTTGTTAAATCTACTCCTCCCTCAGCGTAGGGCTTTAATGCATAAATTAACCCAACTGTCTCTATAATTGTTTGTTTATGCTTTAATGTCTCTTCTTTTGGCATTTTTCTCAAATTTTTTATTTTATCTTCCTTCACTTTCAATAACCTCCCAAGCACATAGCCCCAAACATACTTAGACCAATAGTAGCAGAGATAAGCTAAAATTCCAGGTTTAAACTTATTTTCATCAACAAAATTTCCCTCAGCAGTGGAAACCATTTTTTCACTCAAAACAACAAAATCTCCATCCTCTAATTTAATTCCACTATTTTTTAATGCCTCAACAACAATTGGAATAAAATTCTCCCCTTTTTTTATGTATTTTGTTTTTATTGGGTAAGCCCTCATATTCTCACGTGTTAATTGAATCATCGTAGCAATATTGAATAGAATATTTATAAATATACCTAAGTGATAAAGTATTATTCTGTTATAACATAATCATTCAAAAATTAGATGTGGGGGAAATATGCCGAGACGAAAAATAGACAAATTGCATGTAAAAATCTATTTCGAAGGTAATGCAATAGAAGGCGAATACGATTTTGACGCAGTTACACACTTAAAAAATGGTATATTAAAATATCTATGGACTGGAAAAAAAGACCCAATAATAATCTGGAATATGGATAGTAAGTCATTTGCCATTATCGACCCATCAAAGATATGTGCTGTAGAGGTACAGGGTTCATTAATGTTTTTAGATGATATTCCTGAAAAGAAATTGGAAATGAGGTCATTTAGTGGAAGGGATTAACTTTCCCCTAATTAATTAACAGAATAATAAATAATTAAAGGTGAAAACATGAAAAGAGTAAAGACAGGAATTCCTGGGATGGACGAAATATTACATGGCGGAATACCTGAAAGAAATGTCGTTTTGTTATCTGGAGGACCTGGAACTGGAAAATCCATATTCTGTCAGCAATTCCTATATAAAGGAGCGTCGGAGTATAATGAACCAAGTATTTTAATAGCTTTGGAAGAACATCCAGTCCAAATTAGAGAAAATATGAAACAGTTTGGATGGGATGTTAGAAAGTTGGAAGAAGAGGGAAAATTTGCTATAATTGATGCCTTTACCTATGGTATTGGAAGTGCTGCAAAGAGGGAGAGGTATGTTGTAAATGACCCAAACGATGAAAGAGAGCTTATAGATGTCTTAAAGACAGCAATAAATGATATAGGAGCTAAGAGAATAGGGATTGATTCAGTAACTACCTTATATATAAATAAACCAATGATGGCAAGAAGAACCGTTTTCTTATTAAAGAGAGTTATCTCAGGTTTAGGATGCACTGCCATCTTTACTTCTCAAATATCTGTTGGAGAGAGGGGTTTTGGAGGACCAGGAGTTGAGCACGCAGTTGATGGAATTATAAGATTGGATTTAGATGAGATTGATGGGGAGTTAAAGAGGAGTTTGATTGTCTGGAAGATGAGAGGAACGAGCCATTCATTAAAGAGGCATCCATTTGATATAACTAATGAGGGAATAATTGTATATCCAGATAAAGTATTGAAGCTTAGATAATGGGACAGATATGGACTCTTTTTTAAGTTTTATTTTAACTATCTTATTTTTAGTGGTAGTATTTGCCTTTGGATTATATTTGGTATTTTTAAAACTTACTGGATTAAGATTGATGGACTATTTTCCAATATATAAAGAGAATAAGCTAAAAATGATTTTTATTATTTTAAGTGTGATTTCTGCCTTTCTCATAAATTGGTTGATTATGAAAAATTTTAATTTTTTGTCTGAGCTAATCCACCCAATTGCATCAGTTTGGATATTTTTGTATTGGTATATTTACTATTAAGATTTTTATTTCTCAAAAAAGTCCCACTATCTAACATCCTTGAACTTTTAAAAATTATTAAATATATGAATGAACATAACATTACCTCTCCAACAAAAATTGTCTTAGTGTTTTTTATCCCAGTTGTTGTTTTTTTGATTGCAGGTATTTTTTATGAAATCCACAAAAACTTTAAATATTAAGTGAATTATAAAATAATATTGATAATTAATAAAAATTTAGTGGGGGATGGGCAATGATACCATTAGTTCCAACTTCAAAGACAGAAATAGATAAGTTAGAGCATGTTTTAATATTGGGAACTTTATTTAGACCTGAGATTTTGGAGTTGATAAAAGACCCAGTAGAAAAAGTTACATGGGTTGATTCTTTGGCTATTGCCGCAGGAGCATTAGCAAGAGAAAAAGCTGGCTACACAATAAGAGAGATTGCCGATGAATTGGGAAGAACCGAGCAAACTATTAGAAAGCACTTGAAAGGAGAAACAAAGGCAGGGAAACTCGTTAGAGAAACCTATGAAATGATGAAGAGAGGAGAACTAAATATTGAAGAGGTAGAGAAATTCTTAGAAGCTGTTGTTAGAAAAGAAGAGTTAGAAAAATTAACTGACATTAAAAAGTTAGAGGAAGAAATTGAAAAACTTAAAAATGAAAATGAGAAATTAGCTACAAAATTAGAGAAAGTTAAAGAGAAACTAAAAGAAATATTAAGTGAATTAGAAAAATAACCTATTATTCTTATTCTATTTTTTAAATTATGTGCCATATTTATATTATTCTCAACAATAATATCCTAAATAATACCTTATTCCTGGTGATTCTATGAGAAAAGTTGTTGCTGAAATATCTATAATCCCTATGGGAAAAGGAGCAAGCGTTTCAAAATATGTTAAAAAGGCGATTGAAGTTTTTAAAAAATATGATTTAAAAGTTGAACCAAATGCCATGGGGACTGTGTTGGAGGGAGATTTAGATGAAATTTTAAAGGCGTTTAAAGAGGCCCACTCAACAGTTTTAAATGATGTTGATAGGGTTGTAAGTAGTTTAAAAATTGATGAGAGGAGGGATAAAGAAAACACAATTGAGAGAAAGTTAAAGGCAATTGGAGAGTTATAATTTGGTGTTGTTATGATTTTCGGCATTTGTGATGGGCACAATGCAAGCTCTTCTCTAATAGGCAAAGATAAAATCATATTTGCAATGAGTGAAGAGAGATTTACAAGAAAGAAAAATCAAAGGGGCTTTCCAGAAAAATCAATAAATTATATTTTAAGCAAAGTTAAAGTTGATGATGTTGATTATGTTTCTATTGGCGGAGTTTTTAGAAGAGGAGAGAGGATAAAAAAATTAAAAAACTTTCAAAGCAAGATAAACAAAAAATTTATCTATGTTTATCATCATATAGCACATTCATATTTATTTAAGCTTTCAGATTTTAAAGAGGCATTAGTTATTTCAATTGATGGGGGAGGGGATGGATTATCGTTTTTGGCGTCAATAGCAAATAAAAATAATTTGGAGATTATAGCCCAGAGTGATTTAATCGATTCAGTTGGAGATTTCTATGCCTCAATAACTGAGCTTTTAGGATTTAAACCAATGGAAGACGAAGGAAAAGTGATGTCTTTATCCTCTTATGAAGGAGAGGACGATATAGATTTAACAACTATTGATTATATAAAAGAGCTAAAATCATTTAAAAACTATTTGGGAGTTATTGGCTATGAAGCTACCAAAGCATTAAAAAAACTTATAGTTATGGATAAAGAGCAGTTATCTTTTGAAGATAAAGTTAGAATATCAAAATTTGCTCAAAGGACTTTGGAAAATATTGTTTTAAAGGCAATTGATGATTTATCTAATGAATATAACATAAGCAATGTTGTGTTTGTTGGTGGAGTGGCTCAAAACGTTAAATTAAATTCAAAAATAGCTGAGAGATATAATTTGTTTGTCCCTCCATTTATGGGAGATGAAGGGCTTTGCTTAGGAGCAAGCTTAGCTGATAAAAGAATAGATAGGATAAATATAGGTAATACATACTTTGGCTATGATATAGAGAATGAAAAATCTGAAAAAATTTTGGAAGAGATGAAAAACAAGCTTAAAGATTATAAAATAGAGTTTGTTGATGAGGAAGATATTCCAGAAGTTATTGGAAATCTAATTTTGGAGAATAAGGTTGTTTGCCTATCAAGGGGAAAAATGGAATTTGGACCGAGAGCTTTAGGAAATAGGAGCATTATAGCCCTACCAACAAAAGAAAATAAAGAGAAAATTAATAAAAAATTAAAAAGAAGTTGGTTTATGCCATTTGCTCCAACGATACTGTATGATTTTATAGATGATTACTTAATAAATCCAAGATATTCCCCGTTTATGACTCAGATATTTAAGGTTAAAGAAGATAAAATAAAGGATATTGAAGGAGTTATCCATGTAGATAAAACAACAAGACCACAAACATTAAAAAAAGAGGCAAATAAAACATATTATGAGATAATAAGGTATGTTTATGACTCTATTGGAATTCCAGTAGTGTTAAACACTTCCTTTAATTTACATGGGGAGCCGATAGTTTGCACTGAAAGGGATGCAATAAACAGCTTTTTAAAAACAGATTTTGATGCTTTATTGCTGGGGAATTATTTAATTGTAAAAAGTATCTAAAAACTTAAAGTGTTTGTATTAGGTAATCAAAGTATTTTTCTGTCCAATCTACAATTCCTTTCCTTTCTTTTTTATATTTTATTGCCTCAATAATCTCACTAACTATATCTTCAACATCCCTGCCCGTTGTATCTATCTCATAAACTTTTCCTTTACTCTCACATAAACAGACATCTAAAATTTCAGCTTGAATATTTTCTAAAACCTTTTTTGGTTTATAGCCCCTTTTCTCTAACCTCTCTTTAATAATCTCTGGGTTGCATCTTAATACAATTGTATAGTCAGGATTTAATAGATGGGAGACATGTCCATCTAATATAATGTCTTCTTCCTGCTTTTCAATCTCTTTAATAAAATTTTCCAATTTCTCAAAGTTTATAACATAGGAGTCCATGTCTTCATCCTTTTCAGTATATAGCTTGTATTCTTTAACAACCTCAGTTATATCGATAACCTTTATTCCTAATTTCTCCTCTAAAACCTTTGATACTGTTGTCTTTCCAACTCCTGGAGTTCCAGTTATTGCTATTCTCATTTAACCACCAAAAAATAAAAAATAAAAATAGGAAAAATTTACACATTTTCAGCATCATCAGAAATATTTGAGACATATTTATCTAAAACAACATCATCCCTATAAGCTAACAATACATTTTCAGCAACAAACCCCAATCTATAATTTAGGACTTCCATATAGTCCCTGAATTCATTAAGCTCCTTTACAATAGATTCAAATGGCACTTCCTCGAAATTTATAATTATAACATCATACTCTGGAATTCTATCTTTTATATTTTCAAAGTCCAAAGGATGTTTAACTCTAACAACATACAATTTTGGTAGAATTTTTTCTACCTTAACTACCTCCTCTATTTCTTTTACTTCTTCTTTTTTCTTATCTTCAAATTCTAAAAGTTCTGATTTGGATTCCGATTCTTCCTCCAATATGTAAGCTGGTTTTTCTTCTCCAATAACTATATACTCCTCATCAGGAACTTCAACTGGTGTAGGTAAATCTTTGTTCCCTCTAATCTTCTTTATAATCTTTTTAATAACCATAACTCTTCCCTCTTCCAAATCTTAAAATGTTATTTTATGTTTTATTATATAAATTTAACTTTCAAAAGTTTAAGAGTTGAGAAAGGTCGTAAAATCCCAAATTAAGCATATAAAAAATTATTCAACAGTAACACTCTTTGCCAAACCTCTTGGTTTATCAACATCCCTCCCTAACTCAACGGCTTTGTAATAAGCCAATAATTGGAAGGCAGGGGCATAGATGATTGGAGATATTTCCTCAATAACCTCGGGGACTAATATGTTTTCAGCCCCTTCTATTTCAATTGGAGTTATGGCTATAACCTTCCCTCCTCTCGCTCTAACCTCTTCTATATTTGATAATATTGAGTTAAATACTGGTGAATATCTTGGAGGGACAATAGCCACAGTATCCATGTTTTTATCAATTAACGATATAGTTCCATGCTTTAACATTCCCCCACTCATTCCCTCTGCATGTAAATAAGTTATTTCTTTAAATTTTAAAGCCCCCTCCAATGCACTTGCAATATTTATCCCCTTAGATATAAATATATAATTATTTGCTTTCAAATTGTTGGCAATTTCTTTAATAACATCATTTTTATCTAAAACTTGTTTTACATACTCTGGAATATTGTTAATCTCTTCCTCATACTTGCCCATATCTTTACCCAATAACTTCCCATACTCAATAAACAATCTATACAATATCATCAACTGGGATGTGTAGGTTTTAGTTGCACAGACAGATATCTCTATCCCAGCACCCATCATGATAGCTATATCTACCTCTCTTGTAGCTGAACTACCAACAACATTAACTATAGCCCCTGTTTTTGCCTTATTTTTCTTAGCAAATCTTAACGCCTTTAATGTATCGTAGGTCTCTCCACTCTGCGTAATTCCAATAACTAAGGTTTTATCATCAACAACTCCCTTATTTAAAAATTCAGAGGCGTCACAGGCAATAACTAACTTTCCAAGTTTTGCAAACAAATACTCTGCAACCATTGCCGCGTGTAAGGAAGTTCCCATAGCCACAAAATAAACCCTATCATAATCTTTAATGCATTCAGCCAATTTTTTAATTTCTTCATCAGATATTTTAGCAGAGACCTTTAAAATCTCTGGTTGTTCCATAATCTCCTTTAACATGAAGTGAGGATAACCCATCTTTTCAGCAGAGCTTATGTCCCAATTAATCTCCATCACATCCCTATTAACAACTACCCCATTATTCTCTATAACAACATTGTAATTATCCCCTTCCTTTCTAACAATTACAATATCCCCATCTTCCAATGGAATTGCTTTATTTGTGTAATCTAAGAAGGCAGTTATATCACTCCCTAAGAAATAGGCATCATCTTTGATTCCCAATATTAATGGGCTTTCGTTTCTTGCTCCAATTAATAGATTTGGGAAGTTTTTATTTATTATGGCTAATGCATAAGTTCCTTTTAACTTTTTAATTGCATTTTTAACGGCTTTTATATAATTTTCTTCATTAACTTCTTTAAATTTTTTTAATTCTTCTTCAATTAAGTGAGAAACTATTTCAGTGTCAGTTTCTGATTTAAATTTATGCCCTTTCTTTATTAAATCCTCTTTTATCTCCTTATAATTGCTTATAATTCCATTATGAACAACTGCAATCTCTTCCTTACAGTCAGTATGGGGATGGGCATTTTTCTTACTTACATTTCCGTGTGTTGCCCATCTCGAATTATGATTAATTATTAGGTTTCCAATGAAATTATGATAATCTTCAACCTCTAAATCATAAACATACTCTACATCTGATTCAATCTTTTCAATCTCAAATTTTGTCCAAACTACATCCCCATCTAAGAATTTTTTTAGGTAGTTTGCTTTATCTGTTAATCCTTTACTATTTAATTCTTCAATAATCTTTTCTACCGTGTAATCGGTGCAATAGTTATCTCCATTTTTTATTGTTTTTAATGGAACTCCTACAAATTCCTTAATCTCTTTTTTAGTCAGTGGAACTGAAATGTATTTAAAATTAAATCCTTTCATTTTGTTTAATACGCTATTCAATTTTTCCATTTTGTCCTTTGCGGTAAAGCCAATGTATTTTTTAAATAGTTCAAAAGATTTTCTATCACTTATAAGGAGTTTATGGGCATCATTCCAATTTTCTCCCTTTCTTTCAGTTTTTGAATATGATGCTAAAATTCCAAATCTCAACAACAAGAACTGAATCTCTTTTATAAAGCATTCGGAAGTCATTCCTATACCAATTTGCTTGGCATTAACTCCTATGTAACCTTCTGCATCAAATATCCCTCTTAAATATGATGCAACCAACTCATTATTTAATCTAAATACAAATTCTGGAGTTCTCTCATTACCGGTTTTATTAAATAACTCTGGAATGTTTTCTCTGAACCAATCAATCAGGTATTTGCTGTTTATCTCTAATATATAATAATTGCCATCTCCTTTTTTGATATTCCCTTCTAAGTTAAAGACAGTTTTAAATAGTTGATTATATTCCTCTAAAACCTCTCTTCTTTCATCCTTCAATCTCAACATCCTATTTGAAGGGAAATGCCCACCTCCAATAATATAACCAATAATCTGCATTAATTCTGGATTAGGAGTTTTTGGAAATTTAACAGGATTTGTGTAATGTAAGTTATCCCTATATATAATCTCTTCAAAGTTGATACCATAAAGAGAACATAATTTCTTTAATCTCTCTTCTTCAATACTCTCTAATTTTCCAGTTTCAATTTTTACAATATATATTTCTTTAACTCCACATAATTTTTCAACGTCTTTTCTTGTTAGTCCTAATTTTTCTCTAACTTTTCTTAGTTTATTTCTTATTGTTTCATCTAATCTATAATGCCTTTCAACATACACATCCTTAAACTCAACATTATCATTAAAGCTATAATTTAACTTCCTCACTACACCAATTAACTCTCTTCCATTCAAATCCTTAACACACTTCTCAACTATCTTTCCATTCTCTACAACAAACAGCTTATGTTCTCCAGTTGTAATAAGTTCAGAAAAGGCAGTTTTTACCTTATATAATATCTTTGGTGCTTTATGTTTAAACTTTTTGATTTTTTTATTATATAGCTTTAAATCTTCAAAATTAACTGATAAAACCTCATCTTCATCGATTTCAGAAATCTTTTTCATTCTTCCATCTGGCAATATAACATAAGTATCTGGATGCAAACAATGCCCTATCCCAATATTTCCATCAATATCCAAAAATCTCTCTTTTTTAGCAACCTCTTCAACCTTCCCCACATTTTTTTTAATAATTAATCTATCATCATCTATTACTCCAATCCCACAGCTATCATATCCTCTATACTCCAACCTTCTTAAACCATTTAATAATATTTTTGATGCCTTATCATTACCTATATAGCCAATAATACCACACATAAATTTCACCGATAAAACTAAATATTCCCTAAGTAATAAATAGTTAAAACATACTAAACAAGTATATTAACATTTAATTTTAACTCCTCTTTTAAATATTATAATGTTTTGTTTGGAGGTGAGAGTTATGGTATTTGGTAGTGCTGTGAGTGAGAAAACGCCAGAAGAGATATTAAAGGGAGTGGCTTTGATGTTGGATGAGATAATTAACGATACAACAGTTCCAAGAAATATTAGGGCAGCGGCAGAGAAAGCTAAGGAGGTAGTTTTAAAAGAGGGGGAGGAGCCAATTGTTAGAAGTGCAACAGCAATCCACATCTTGGATGAGATTAGCAACGACCCAAACATGCCACTCCACACAAGAACACAAATATGGAGTATCGTTAGTGAGTTGGAAAGAGTTAAATAAATTTAAAAATCCCCACTATTTATTTACAAGAAGTTTTAGAAGTGTAAGTTTAGCTTGTTCTTCTAAGACCTCAACTTTTATATAGGCATCAATTAAATCTTTTCCTAAGCACACAACACCATGGTTTTTTAATATAATTACATCTTCATCTCTTTCTGCTGTTTTTTCAGCTAACTTTAAACTTCCTGCCTCAAAGTAATCAACATATCCTATTTTCTTTAAAAATATTTTTCCTTCTGGTGTTAAAAGCTCTATTTCCTTATTTATTGTTGATAAAAAAGTTGATGTAAGGGAGTGAGTGTGAATTATTGCATTTATATCCTTTCTCTTTCTATAAATCATTAAGTGGAGATTTCTCTCTGATGTTGGCTTTCCTTTTATAACATTGCCATCTAATTCCATCTCAGCAATATCATCCTCTTTCAAAAATCCTAAAATAGAGCCAGTTGGAGTTAAATATACTCTATTGCCTTCTCTAACCGATACATTGCCTCCACTACCTACAACATACTTTCTTTCATAGAGTTTTTTACATATTTCAACAAATTGCTTTTTGTTCATGATTTCACTTAAAATATTTTTATCATCTTTAATATTAAAATTATGACGGTTATATAAAGAAAAGTAATTAAAATCCCTAATATCAAGATATTTGTGTGTATTATTTTTAGAGTTTTCTTTAAATCTTCCATTGTTTTCAAGTATATACTCAAAATCAACAATGCTTCATGTTTTAATATTTTATTAGTTTTTTCATCTAATTTTTTCTCATTTTCCTTTAATTTTGCATCTACTCTCTTCTCCAATTCTAAAATTTTTTTACTCAATACTTCAAATCTCTCCTCTATCTCCTTCTCATCCATAGTAGCCCTTATTTAAATGTTAAGTTAATAATTAGATAGTAGTGATTTTAAATATTGAATAGCTATTTGTATATAATTAAAAAGTTGTGTAGATAAATATTCATTGTTAGATATTACCACATAGCCAATTGTAAGACCTATTGCAATTATTACTATGAGTAATAGCATAGATATTTGTTTTAATTTTCTTTCCATTCTATTTTTATGTTTTATATCTTCTTTAACATATTTCTCCATTTCTTTTAAAATTTCATTATTATTTTCAAGATATTCATCAATTTTTTGATTTAGCTCTTTTAGCATATTTACATTTTGCTTCATAAATTCGTTCAATTGAACATTAGAAGAGCTAATATTTTTATCTTTAATCTCATCAAGTTGTTCATACAATTTCTTTATTTCATCTAATATTTTATTAGTTAAATCTTTCTGCCCCCCCCTATTATCTAAATCAAACACAATGGGAATTATCTCGTCTAAGGTTTTTACAGGAATTATTTCTATTCCCTCCGTCTCAATAACATCAATCATATTTGCCTCTGGAATAATAACCCTCTTAAACCCATATCTCTTTGCCGCTTCAATCTTCTCATTGACCCCTCCAATAGCCAAAACATTACCACTTAAATCTAAGCTTCCAGTTATTGCAAAATCCTGTTTTAATGGAATGTCTAATAAGGCAGAAATTATGGCTAAACAAACAGCGGCTGTTGCACTATCCCCATCAATCTTTGAATATGACTGACTGAATTGGATGTATATCTCTTTATTATTTAAATCAATATCTTTCTTGGGTAGTGGAAGTTTTTTCTCAGCCACCAATTTTTTTGATAATGCTGAAGCTAAGGTTATTGAGTGCTTTGCAATATCTCCACTTATGTTTAATAGATGAGTTCCTGGATTCTTTGAATCCAATATTTGGACTATAATTTTTGTTACATCCCCAATTCCCCCAGCTCCTAAGACAGCTAAACCATAAACAACTCCAACCTTTGGCTCATCATTTGGCACTATATGTTTATATCTCTTAAAGTTTTTGATATAGTTTAATGCCACTTGTTTTTCCATACTGTATATTCCAGTATCAAATACCTTCCTTATATGCTCTGCTGTTATATACACTTTATTATTCTTATCTTTGTGAGTTTCTGGTTTATAGTTTCCTTTCTCATCAAAATTACCTAATAGTTCCTCAATATCCTTACCCATAGCCACATCATTAGCCATCTTTATAATATTTGCTAATAATCTCAACCTTAAAGTTAATTTGTCTTTGGAGCCAGCCAAGTATTGAGCTATCTTAACTACTTCACAACATCCGTCATAAGTCATTGGATTTAAGTTGTTGTTTTTTATCTCTTGGACTATAAACTGCAATAACTTATCCCTATTCTCCAATGTGTTGTCCATCTTATTCTTTAAGACAATCTTATAGTCAATTCTATCCAACAATGGAGCCCTCAAATTATAAACATCATCCATATTTCCAGACATTATTAGGATGAAATCACAAGGTATTGGATTTGTTTCTACTGTTGCACCACTTGAATTTGGATTCCTTCCACTAATTGGAAGTTGCTTATCTTGTAGGGCGGTTAAAATATAATCCTGCACTTCCAATGGCATTGTCTTTATTTCATCAACATACAAAATTCCTCTGTGAGCTTCGTGAATAGCTCCCAATATAATCCTTTTATGTGGAGGAGTTCCTAATGGTGGTCTTCCGCCCAATGGACAGTGTTTTATATCTCCCAACAACCTTGTTACATTGTAAGCACTTGCCCTTACAAGAGGTCTTTTTTTACATTCGTATAAGAGGACGGGCTGTAAATCCATTGGATTTAGGTTATTTCCCATTGACGCTCTTGAAGCTCCCATTATACTCGTTAAGATAATTACAAATCCAAATATTAAAACAATTAGTGCCGTTATAGTTACAGATGCCAATAGATAATCCTTAGGTATATTTTTTAAAAGATACTCTGACAGTAATATAGCACCAATCATTATTAAAATTAAAGTGACAGAATTTGGGGTCTTAAAATCCAATTTTGGTATTTCTTTTGAATCTTCTTTATACTCTCCATCTATAACTTCAACTATTGGTCTTTCCATATTCTTTAAATTTGGTTTTGCAATTACATAATAAGGAGTAAAATCCCCAAAATCGGATAAAATTTCTCCAACTGCTTTAACTATCATTGATTTTCCTACTCCTGGCTCTCCTAATAAAATAACATGTCTCTTATTTTTTATAGCAGATAAGACAATTTTAACAGCTTCTTCCTGTCCAATAACTTGGTCTATCAATCTTGGTGATGGTTCTGGCAATTCCTCGGTAGTTTTAAATTTTGTTGAAAACATATTCACACCTTAAAAATCCCTCTGTAAATATATGCATATATACAAATTTTTTAAATTTATATTTTGAATGCTATAAAAAGATATAAACCTACCATAATATAATAACCCCATATTTATAATTTTTAGTTTGGTGAGATAATGGACTTAGAGGGTTATATTAGGAGATGCCTAAGAAAAAAAATTCCAGAGAATAAGATTATTGAAGATGGATTTAAAAGAGTTTTGGAGATTAAGGAGGATGTAGATGAAGAGTTTGCAAGAAAGTTTATAAAAGCCATATTGGAAGAGGTAAAGACAACTGAAAAATTTAAAGAAATTGAAGATGAGAATTTAAAAAACCTGTTGAAATATCCAAAATCTGGAGTTACAATGGGAAAAATGGGAGTGGGAAGTAGAGGGGAAGGAGATTTTTTTGTGCATAAAGAGATAGCAAGGATAGTTAAAAGCACAAAAGTTAATGCCTATGTTTCAGCTGAAGAGCAAGATGATGCAGGAATCGTCAAGGCAGATGCCAAATACATAGTTGCGGCAATAGATGGAACACATTCAAGGTTGAGCGATTTCCCATTTTTAGGAGGTTTTCACGTTACGAGAGCGGCTTTAAGGGATGTTTATGTCATGGGAGCTGAGGCGGTTGCTTTAATTAGCGATATACACTTAGCGGATGATGGAGATGTTGGGAAGATATTTGACTTCACAGCGGGAATCTGTGCTGTTTCCCAAGCGGTTAATGTTCCTCTAATAGGAGGAAGCACATTAAGGGTTGGAGGAGATATGGTAATTGGGGATAGGTTGGTTAGTGCCGTTGGTGCAATAGGGGTTATTAAAGATGGAGAGCCAACTGCAAGAAGAAACGCTAAGGTTGGAGACATCATATTGATGACTGAGGGGAGTGGAGGAGGGACGATAACTACAACTGCATTGTATTATGGATGGTTTGATGTGATTTATGAAACTTTAAATGTAGATTTTATAAAAGCTTGCCAGAATTTGATTAGAAGTGGTTTAATTAAAAATATTCATGCAATGACTGATGTTACAAATGGAGGTTTAAGAGGAGATGCCTACGAAATTTCAAAAACAGCTAAGGTCTCTTTAGTATTTGATAAAGAGAAGGTTTATAAAACAATCAATCCAAAGGTCTTGGAGATGCTTGAGGCGTTGAATATAGACCCTCTTGGTGTTTCAACTGACTCTTTAATGATTATCTGCCCAGAAGAATACGCTGAGGAAATAAAAAAGGTTATTGGGGCTGTGGAAGTTGGATATGTTGATGAGGGAGAGGAGAGTTATTTAGTTGATGGGAATAAAAAAATCCCATTAAAGCCAATGTTTAGAGAATCTGCCTATACACCAGTTAAAAAGGTTGTTGGTGAGAGAAAACCTGAAAACTTTGAGGAGATGAAGGAGAAAGTTAAGAAAGCATGTGATGAGGCAATTAAAAAGAAAGATTTTGTTGTTGAATTGTTGAAGAGTAGGAAGAAATAACAAAGACTGTTGATTCTATAGAAAATTACTTCTGCAAAAGTTATATTTAAAAACTTTTAAATATTACAGCCATAAATAAATATATACTCAGGAGGGGTTATGATGAGTGAAGTTGTTAATATTGACACTCTTATAAATAAAATAGAAAAAGCTGAAAATGAATTAAAAGCTATTAAATTAGAACTTATTAAACTTAGAGCTAAAACTTTACCTGTTGAGGATATTGACGAAAATACAAAAAAAGATTTTGAAAAAGACATTAAAGAATTTGTTGGTAAAAAAATAAAAACCATTAGTGGAGATGAAGCTTCAAAATTACTTTTATCTTCTATAAATGAAGAGTAGTTATTTATATGTGCCCTTTCTCTTGGTTCAAGCTACTAACATAAACTATTTTATCTTTCCAATTTATACCATACAGGAGTCGGTAGTTGCCAAGTCTAAGCCTATAACCTTTATAACCCTCTATTTCAAAATTTTTTAATTGTTTAATATCAAAACCTTTGGGAATAGGGTTGTATTTTAGCAGTTTCTAAAAATTTAACTAATTTCTTAACATATGCTGGCTCAAGTTCTTTGGATGCAATTTTAATTACTCGTGGATGAACTTCAACACGAAATAGTTCCATTCTTAACCCTCATAATAGTTGTTAGATTTTAAAAAACAAAATGGGGTTTTAATACTTTCCTTCTAAGATTTTTACAGCAATTTCTTTTGCCTGCTCTCTCTTCTCTTTCAAGTCATTTAAAAACTCTACAACTTTTTCATAAGCCATTTTTTTACATTTACCACAGGTTAGCTCCCCACTTCTACATTTTTGATATATCTCAGCCAATTCCCTATCATCTAAGATTAAATGATATAAAAACAACTCATAAACAACACATTCCTCTGGAATTCCTCCATATTTTTTATGCTCTTCCAATGTCTCCCTTCCTCCCGTCTTAGCTGAAAATATCTTCTTTTTGACAGTTTTTTCATCATCAGTCAAAAATATAGCTGTCTCTGGCTTTGATGAACTCATCTTTCCTCCCAACAATCCAGTCATAAATCTGTGATAGGTTGAAGATGGAGGGATAAAATTAAATTCCTTAGCTCTATTTGCTATATCCCTCGTTAATCTTATATGCGGGTCTTGGTCAATTCCAACAGGAACAACAACTGGCTTTGGTTCTGGATTTAGATTTTCATCAAGTTGAGGATGCAATATATCTGCAACTTGAACTATTGGGGCAAAGACATGTCCAATGTTTGTTTCTCCTTTAAATCCATATATTGCCTTCATCTCACTCCAATTTGTTCTTTTAGATAAAATTAAAGCCAAATCTTTAACCTTATTATACTTTGATTGTAAATAGACATTAATTTTTTCTGGGTCTAAGCCAAGAGCAATGTAGTTAGTTATATACTCATTTAAAGCGAGTTCTTTTGTTTTCTCAAAGCTCATGTTTCTTGCCCAGTATGCCTCTAAATCAGCTATTGGGATGTTTATATTATCTGTGTATTTTTGATAAAACTTTAATAAATCCACCACCATCTTATGCCCAAAATGCATTTTACCGGAAGGCATCATTCCACTAACAACTGCAAACTCCTTGTTGTTTTTTATTGCATCGACTATTCTCTCAAAATCTCTATGCCCCAATATAATATTTCTCTTAAAAAAATGATGCTCCTCTTTCAAATCTCCTAAAACATCAGCTATTGGCTTAATTCCAAACTTTTCCATTGTTTTTTTGTAGTCAATAACTGCTGGTGTTTCCCATGGTGTTAATTCCATTTAGTTTCACCTTGATATTTTGTGATGGAAAATTTAAATACTGTGGTTAATATATGTTATTATATTAAATCCCTTAGAGGGTGCTGCCCATGAGATGGGCAATCTTTTTAATTTTATTAACTATAATATTTAGCGGTTGTTTAAATAAAGAAATAAGTAAAGAAGAGATAATTAAAAAGATTGATGAAATTAACACATTCTCATATAATTCAAAAGTATTTATAAACCTTAGCGTTTCAAATCCTGCAATAAATAAGGTTAATATGAAAATGAATATTGACGGATACAGCAATGGAAAGTTATCAAAAGGAATTATATATGTTTATTATACAGTTGATTACTTTGATAACAAAAATGAGATAATTCCTTTTTATGTAAATGAGGAGGGGACATTTATAAAGTTAGAGGGAAAATGGCAGAAAATAACAAATAATGATTTAAGCAATCACACGTGGAATATCTTGGCTTATATAAAGGACTTAATTGAAAAAAATGACATAAAAGTTGAGAAGGAAGATAATTATTATATAATAAGGTTAAAAGATGAAAACGTTGAAAAGCAGTTAAATCCTTTCT
>JBDOKN010000027.1:0-2455 GCA_039833665.1 Methanocaldococcus sp. | reverse complement strand
GAAACAATGCCTTTATGGTTATCCTCTGCCCCCCTTCCATAAATCTTCCCATCTTTAATAATTGGCCCATATGGATTAGTTTCCCACAAGCTTATGTCTCCCTCTGGGACTGTATCTAAGTGAGAGATAATATGTAACGTCTTATCTCTTCCAAAATCTATTTTAAATACAACATTTGGCCTCTCAATCCCAAATTTATCTATAATGTTATATTCTTTTAAAGTGTAATTTTTTATATTGTATTTTTTAATGTATTCCATCAACTTATTTTTTACATACTCTGCCTTCTCTTTCTCTCCTTTTCCACCAAATGAAGGATTAACTGAATTGATTTTTATTAAATCACTCTCTAATTTTATAGCTTCATCTATTAAATCCATATTTATCATCTCAATTTTATTGTTTTGAAATCTTTATCTCCATCATAGCAATTTATAGTTCTTTTCAAAAACCAAATTTTATATAAGCTTTATTAATAACTCCCAATAAAATAGTAATAAACTATAAAATAGAGTATTAAAGCAGTTAAGTGCATTATATAAATTATTCCTCCAATTAATAAAAATCTTCCCACTCCCACATTTCCATTTGATAACCTTAAAACTATTAAATTGGCAAATGATGCTATTAAAGTCCCATTTCCACCAACATTTACACCATAAGCTATTGGTAGCCAGTTTTTGTATAAATGGGATAACAACACTGCAGCTGGCACGTTTGAGATTATTTGAGATAATAAGGAGGAATAAATCATTAGCATAATATTATTGCATTTTATTGAAAATATATTAATGATTCCAATCTTCTTTAATCCTTCAATATCAACAAATAAGAAGATGAATGTTAGCAAAAACAGATAATCCACTTTAACCCTCTTATACATTAAAATTACAATTATCAAAGGAAAAATATACATAAAATTCAAATATCCAAAAATACATAACAATATCAAAATAAAAGATAACATATAAAAAATCCACTCTTTTTTAAACTTAATATCAATATGTATTTCAGTATCATACTTTTTAAATTCTAAGAATGGTAAAATAGCCAAAATCCCAAAAATTTCAAAGGGAATCATATTAATTATAAATTCCAAAATTCCAATGTTATAGAAGTGGAATAAAAATAAATTTTGAGGATTCCCTATTGGTGTTAAAGCACTTCCAATATTTGCAGAAATACCCTCAAATATTATGAGCTTTTCCAAATCTCTCAATGACATTTTTACGTGTTTATTGATTATTAGAGTTAAAGGAATTATAACAAATAAAGAAACATCATTGGTGATTATGGAAGATAAAAGTAAAGTTAGAGTTATTAGAGAAAGAAATACCCTTCTTGATTTTTCTAACATTTTTAGAGATAGATAATCTAAAAACTTTGTATCTTTCATAACATTTACAATAACCATTAAATAAAACAAGGAAAAGATTGTTTTCCATTCAACAATGTAAAATATTTCTAATGGTCTTATTATATTCAATAGCAAAAGCAAAATCCCAAGGCAAATAAACATCAAAAATATAAATGTATCAATTCTCATACTTTTCCCCTATGGTGGTTAATTATGAAATGTTCCCAATGCAATAAAAAACTTTGCTATACCGGAAAAAATTGCAGAAAAGATATAACTCAAAAAATAATTGAAGAATATAAAAAAGAAGAAAATTTAAAAATAGCCAAGACCTCTGCCTACATTGAAGCAACCTATTACATGAGAAAAACAAGGTTGGAGGAGATTATAGAGTTCTGCAAACTTATGGATTATAAAAAAATTGGCATTGCCTTCTGTATTGGCTTAGAAAATGAGGCAAAGATATTAAATAAAATTTTATCTAAGCATTTTGAAGTTTATTCCATCTGCTGTAAGGTTTGTGGAATTGACAAAGATACCTTTAACTTTAAAAAAATTAATGAAGGAGAAAAAGAGGCGATGTGCAATCCAATAGGGCAAGCAGAAATTTTAAATGAGATTGGAACTGATTTAAATATTATTCTTGGGTTGTGTATTGGGCATGATATTTTATTTCAAAAATATTCAAAAGCTCCAACAACTACGTTTATTGTTAAAGATAGGGTGTTGTCTCACAACACTGCTGGGGCCATCTATAGCAAATATTACTTAAAAAAGCTCTTAGAGGGGAAACGATGAGAAAAGATTTAAGACCGATAATATGGGATGATGATAAAAAGGAATTAATTTTGATAGACCAGAGAAAATTGCCAAACAAATTGGAGTATTTTATCTGCAAAACTTATGAAGATGTTGCCTATGCAATAAAGGATATGGTTGTTAGAGGAGCTCCCGCTATTGGTATATCTGGGGCTTATGGTTTGGCATTAGCTGAAATTAAAGGAGATGATATTTATAAAGCTTATGAAGTTTTAAAAAACACAAGACCAACAGCCGTTAATCTATTTTGGGCATTGGATAGATGTTTAACTGCTTACA
>JBDOKN010000026.1:0-5295 GCA_039833665.1 Methanocaldococcus sp. | reverse complement strand
TCAGGAATCTCGGCTCTCTCAAAATGCTCTCTACCTTTAATCAAACTCATAGTTGCATCTATCCCCACTTTTGCTGTTAATTTATTTTTTAAATCGCTTGAAGGGTCTAAAGAAGAACCCTTAGCTCCGGAGATAATGATTATATCTTTATCCCCCTGCACCCTTGTGGCTATTGCATACTCAACATCATTTATATCGAATATATTTATATCATCATCAACTACAACTACATGCTTTAAACTTGGATGTGAGGCAAAAGCTGCCAATATAGCGTTTTTCCCATCTCCTTCTGTTCTTTTTTGTATTTGAACAACAGCGTGAAGCCAGCAACAGCCCCCCTCAGTTAAAACAACATTTTTCACTGTTGGAACGGTATTTCTTACCCCCTTAAAAATTCTCGGCTCTTGGGGCATTCCCATCAATGTTTTATGTTCAATCCCTCCTGGCAATAAAGCGTGGAATATGGGTTTTTCTTTCCTATAAAGTTTTTCAATTTTAATTATTGGCTGCTTTCTAACAATATCATAAGTCCCAGTTATATCTACAAAAGGCCCCTCATCATCCATCTCAGCTAAAATTTTACCCTCAATAATAAACTCCGCCTCTGGAATTAATAAACCATTATTCAGCTCAAAAACCTCTATCTCTCCACCCAACAAAGTAGCTGAAAATTTTAGCTCATCAAATGTTATATCAGCAGATGTAGAACCAGCTAACAAAACAGCTGGATGAACTCCAATGATTATAGCCACATCTAAATAACCTCTCTCATTTATAGCTTTATTATATAAAAAGTGTAAATGTCTTTGCTCAACCATTCTTATAACTAAATAATCCTCTTTAACTAAAATTCTATGAATTGATAAATTATAGCCATAATCTTTATCATATGCAACAACAACTCCGCTTGTTATATAAGGTCCGGCATCTTTTTCGTAATATATTGGAATTGGCCAATCTTTAATCTTCTCAGGGCTTTCAACAACATATTTTTCTTTCAATTTATTATTTATCTTTAATTTTCCTTCCTTTTCTTTTTCCATTGCATTGAGCATGAAAAAAATAAAGTCCTCTTTTTTTACTTCAAAAATCTTTGAGAGAGTTTCCCTACTGCAAACATTGCCAACAACTTCAAATCCATCTACATCCTTTATATAAACTGGTTTTCCATCATATTTTTTTAATATCCTTGAAACTCCAAACTTTTTATCGGCTTTCTCTATTACAATGGGGTTGAGCTTATTAATAACCTCCCTCATAATACCACCAAAGTTTTATATATTTCCTAACCAAATTCTAATATTAATTTTATTCTCTGCCTAAATATTTAAAGTGATAACATGCACAAAGAACAGTTAATGAAACTTCATCAATTTTTTGTTTATGTTGTAAAAGAAATTGTAAATGATGATTTTGAAAATAGAAATAACGAATGCAAAAAATTACTTGAAATTTATGAGATGTTAGATATTCGTCCTCATCACATTCATCGACTTAAAAGCGAGCAAAAAGCGGCAATATTATTATTATCTGCATGTGTAGCCAGTTATTTAGCCGATAATATGGATAATGTTCCCAAAAACTTAGCTAAAAAACTTGAAGAAAACGCTTTTAAACATCTAAACAGCTGTAAGAAAAACATTATTATATTAGAGGAAGAAAATAATGGAGAAAATACTGAGAAAGAGGATAATTTAAAATAATTTAAAAAATAATTTGAAGGGTGATATTTTTATGTTTAATCCACAAAAATTTATTGAAGAGGCAGTAGAAGAAATAAAACAGCAAATTGGGGATAGAAAGGCAATAATTGCACTAAGTGGAGGAGTAGATAGCTCTGTTGCCGCTGTTTTAACTCATAAAGCTATTGGGGATAAATTAACAGCTGTTTTTGTAGATACAGGTCTGATGAGGAAGGGAGAGAGGGAAGAGGTTGAAAAAACTTTTAGAGATAAATTGGGATTAAATCTAATAGTTGTAGATGCAAAAGATAGATTTTTAAATGCATTAAAAGGAGTTAAAGACCCAGAAGAAAAAAGGAAAATTATAGGTAAGTTATTTATTGATGTTTTTGAGGAAATTGCTGAAGATATAAAGGCGGAGGTTTTAGTGCAGGGAACTATAGCCCCTGACTGGATTGAAACACAAGGAAAGATAAAAAGCCATCACAACGTTGCTCTACCACATGGAATGGTTTTAGAGGTTGTTGAACCATTGAGGGAGCTTTATAAGGATGAGGTTAGATTGCTGGCAAAAGAACTTGGATTGCCAGATAGTATCGTTTATAGACAGCCATTCCCAGGTCCAGGATTAGCTGTTAGAGTTTTAGGGGAAGTTACAGAAGAAAAATTAAATATTTGCAGAGAGGCGAATGCGATAGTTGAGGAAGAGGTTAAAAAAGCCAATTTAGATAAGGACTTATGGCAATACTTTGCCGTTGTTTTGGATTGTAAGGCAACGGGAGTTAAGGGGGATGAAAGGGAATACAACTGGATTGTTGCTTTGAGAATGGTTAAATCATTGGATGCTATGACTGCCCATGTTCCAGAGATTCCATTTGATTTGTTAAAGAGGATTAGCAAGAGGATTACTTCAGAAATTCCTAATGTCGCAAGAGTTGTATTTGATATAACTGATAAACCACCAGCAACTATTGAGTTTGAGTAAAATCTCTTTTAAACTTTTTTAGTTGTGAATATATTATTTTAATGCTCTATTTTAGTTAATATAATATCAAAATAATATATTGAGTGATACCATGATTTGCATTGGCTTAGAAGGAACTGCAGAGAAAACTGGTGTGGGGATTGTTACCTCTGAGGGAGAGGTTTTATTTAACAAAACCATTATGTATAAACCACCAAAACAAGGCATTAACCCAAGAGAAGCCGCTGACCACCATGCTGAAACATTCCCAAAGCTTATAAAAGAGGCATTTGAAGTTGTTGATAAAAATGAGATTGATTTAATTGCATTCTCTCAAGGTCCTGGATTGGGACCAAGTTTGAGAGTAACTGCAACAGCGGCAAGAACTTTATCTTTAACTCTAAAAAAGCCAATAATTGGAGTTAATCACTGTATAGCCCATATAGAGATTGGTAAGCTAACAACTGAAGCAGAAGACCCTCTAACCCTATATGTCAGTGGAGGAAACACTCAAGTTATTGCCTATGTTTCAAAAAAATACAGGGTCTTTGGAGAGACATTGGATATAGCTGTTGGCAACTGCTTAGACCAATTTGCGAGGTATGTAAATTTGCCACACCCTGGAGGACCTTATATAGAGGAATTAGCTAAGAAAGGAGAAAAGCTTATTGATTTACCTTACACCGTTAAAGGTATGGATATTGCCTTTTCTGGATTATTAACAGCGGCTATGAGAGCTTATGACGCTGGAGAGAGATTGGAAGATATTTGTTATTCCCTACAAGAATATGCCTTCTCAATGCTCACTGAGATTACAGAGAGGGCTTTGGCTCACACAAATAAAGGAGAGGTTATGCTCGTTGGTGGAGTAGCGGCAAATAATCGGCTGAGGGAGATGTTAAAAGCAATGTGCGAGGGACAGAATGTAGAGTTTTATGTTCCACCAAAGGAGTTTTGTGGTGATAACGGAGCTATGATTGCATGGCTTGGCTTGTTAATGCATAAAAATGGAAAATGGATGAGTTTAGATGAAACAAAGGTAATTCCAAATTATAGAACTGATATGGTTGAGGTTAATTGGATAAAAGAAATTAAAGGCAAGGAGAGGAAAATCCCAGGGCATTTAATTGGTAAGGGAGCGGAGGCAGATATTAAGAAAGATAGATATTTAGATTTTGACGTAATTATCAAGGAGAGAGTTAAAAAAAGTTATAGAGATGAGAGATTAGATGAAAAGATACGGAAGAGTAGAACAGCAAGAGAAGCGAGATATCTATCAATGATTAAAGATTTTGGTATCCCAGCTCCATACATTTTTGATGTTGATTTAGATAACAAGAGAATTATGATGAGCTACATAAATGGCAAGTTGGCTAAGGATGTTATTGAGAATAACTTAGAAATTGCCTACAAAATTGGGGAAATTGTTGGAAAACTGCATAAAAATGATGTAATTCATAACGATTTAACAACATCCAACTTCATATTTGATAAAGATTTATATATCATTGATTTTGGCTTAGGGAAGATTTCAAATCTTGATGAAGATAAGGCAGTTGATTTAATTGTCTTTAAAAAGGCAGTTTTATCTACTCATCATGAAAAATTTGAAGAGATTTGGGAGAGGTTTTTAGAGGGCTATAAAAGTGTTTATGATAGGTGGGAGATTATATTAAATTTAATGAAAGATGTGGAGAGGAGGGCGAGGTATGTTGAATAATTATTTATATAACAAATAGCTTAAATCTTCCAATAAAAACTTATGAGGTGTAAGATATGATAACAAAGGAAGATGTTCTAAATGCCCTAAAAACAGTTGCAGACCCACACATGGGAATAAGTATTGTAGATATGGGGTTAGTTAGAGATGTGGAAGTTGATGAGGAGGGCAATGTAAAATTTAAGCTCATTCCTACAAACCCTTACTGTATGAGTGTTATGGCAATGGCATTTCAGGCGAAAGAGGCAGTTAAATCATTAGAAGGTGTTAAAAAAGTTGAGGTTACTGTTGAAGGGCATGTAATGGAAAAAGATATTAATGAAATGCTTAAAGAGAAAGAATAAAAGTGATTCCTATGAAAAAATTTGAAATTATTCTTTTTTTATTTATGGCCGTTTTAACCTTTTTTTTTCGGATATTTTGTTGGAGTATCTCAACCTTTATATTCTGAAAATCCAGTTATTCAATATTTTAAGAATCCAAAACCTTTTACAGTTGAAAATGTAAATATGCCAGTTACCTACTACGGCACGATATGTGGAAAGTATATTGGCTATCAAATAACTCCTCACAATGTCAATGAAGAGGCAAGAAAATGTTTCTATAAATATTTTGAGCTAAAAGATAAAAATCCAGAAGAAGCTAAAAAATACCTAAAAAGAGGGCTATTTTTGACGGAATATCTAATATCTCAGGCAGATGAAGAAAAAGTTGAGGTAAATGGGAAGAACATCACCTTTATTGTTTGGAGGTATAATTTTGAATTTCCACTTTATAACCTATCTAAGGGTTGGAAGGGAGCATTATGTCAGGCAGGATGTTTAAAAACCTTATATTTGGCTTATGAAACCACTGGAGATGAGAGGTATTTAAAATATGCAAATTTGGCTTTAAATGCCTTTAAAGTTCCAGTTGAAAAAGGAGGGTTG
>JBDOKN010000025.1:0-4935 GCA_039833665.1 Methanocaldococcus sp. | reverse complement strand
TTAAAATCAGACCGTTACGGTATGGAAATCGAAAATAAATCGAATATGAAGTACAGATGATGTATAAAGCTTTGCTCTCTAAGAACTCTGCTCTTTAGGTTATTATCTGGTTAAAATGACTGTAAGATAGGGAGTTGAAAGTTAGCAATAAAATATAAAAAATTAAATATTATGTTGTAGATTGGATAATCTTAGCTATTTTATATGGAATTATCGCAATTATTCCTAAAACTAAATATATGGTTAAATCATTAAAAAATTCCCAATCCACCCAATCCTCAAAACCTAACAAAAATCCAATAGCATCAGCTATTAAAATCAAAAATGCGATAATCCCTATACCTAAACTAATAATAGAGGCGGTAAATAAATAAGAAACTGCTTTTATATCTTTATTCACTGCCTTTTTTACACCTAAAAAGTAAGTTATACCAATTGCCAATAAAGCCAATCCCCCAAATATATCCCCTACAAATAATGGCAATTCAATTTTAACTCCCAATATTGAATAAATCCCAATTATTATCTCAACAATTCCAGAAATTGTAAATAGAAATCCAAATATTAGCGATAAGCTGATTACTATATTTTTTATATCCTTTATATCCATAGTTAATCACCTTTAAAATAATAGATTTCCAACGATGGAGATTATTAAAGCTACAATATAAGCCAACATCATCTCATAAGTTACTGCAAATAACGCCCATTTCCACCCAATTTCTTGTTTTATAACTGCCAATGTTGCTATACATGGGAGGTAGATTAAGGAGAACGCCATAAATGCATAAGCAGAGACGGGAGAGAATGCATGAGCAATAACAGATGAAAGATTTTCTTCCCCAGTCCCATATAACATAGCCAAACTTCCAACAACTACCTCTTTGGCTATAATTCCAAACACTAAGGCGGAGCATGCTTTCCAATCCCACCCCATTGGATAAAATAAAGGAGCCAAAGTTTTCCCAATAACTGCAACCCATGAATTTGACAACAATTCAGGATTTGTTAGAGCTTCTGCTCCTAAGTATCCTGAAGGACCATAAACTGATAACAGCCAAACTAAAATAACTCCAAACACAATAATTGTTCCTGCCTTTCTTAAAAAATCATAAACTCTCTCCCAAGTATTTTTTAGAACTACATTTAGATGAGGGATGTGGTAGGGAGGAAGTTCAACAATCAAGTATGAAGGAGATTTTTTAAAAATCAGCTTTCTAAATAAAAATGCAGTAATTAAAGCTAAAACTACACCAAGGGCATACATGCTTATAATTACAACTCCCTGATATGCTGAAAATAAAGCTCCTGCAAATAATGCATAGATTGGCAATCGTGCAGAACAAGATAATAGAGGATTTATTAATATAGTTAAGATTCTATCCTTCTCGTCCTCTATTGTTCTTGTAGCCATTATTGCAGGGACATTACATCCAAAGCCCATAACCATTGGGATAACTGCCTTTCCAGGCAAGCCGAATTTGTTCATAAATCTATCTGCTATATAGGGAATCCTTGCCATATAACCACTATCCTCTAAGAATGACAATGCAAAGAATAAAAATGCCAATATTGGAAAAAACACTAAAACAGCCCCAACCCCACTAATAACTCCATCAGCCAATAAAGAGGCAATAAATTCATTATGTATGGAAGATTTTACAACATCCCTCAACAATGAGAATATATAATCAATCATCGCTGAAAATGGAGCAGAAACATCAAATGTAAATTTAAACAACATCCATAAAAATGGAATTAACAGTAAAATTCCAACTTTTTCATCGGTTAAAACATCATCAAGCATTTGAGTTGTTGTTAGCTTTCCAGATTTCTTTTTAACGACTTCTTTAACAATATTATCAATAACCTTATAACGCTCTTCAATTATTCCTAAATCTGCTTCTCCATATTTTTTAGATAGTTCTCTCCTTATACTATCTAAAACTGGCTCCAACTCATTCCAAATTTTACTTTTCTTTATTATATCCTCAACATATTTATCATTTTCAAGTAATTTTATAGCCAAATATCTTAAATTATATTTCTTTAAATTTTCATCCTTTTGCAAAATAGAGACAATCTTTTTAATATGTGGTTCAAAATGTGGATATTTAAGGTTATATTTTCTTTTATTTTTTACTTCCTCATATATTGCCTTTTTTAAATCTTCAATGCCTACTTTTTTAATAGCTGAAATAGGAACTACTTTAATCCCTAAAATCCTTTCTAATTTATCCACATCAATCTCTATACCTAACTTATTTGCTAAATCCATTTTATTTAATACTAATAATATGTTAGCCCCCATTTCCATTAATTGTAAGGTTAAATATAAATTTCTCTCTAAGGCAGTAGCATCAGCTATATCAACCACTAAATCAGGTTTTTCATTTATTATATAGTCCCTTGCAACAATTTCATCAATAGAATTGGCTGTTAAGCTATAAACCCCAGGTAAATCAACGACTTTAAATTTTTCCCCATTATATTCAAATTCCCCCTCCTTTTTTTCAACCGTTACACCCGGCCAATTACCAATATACACATTTTCTCCGGTTAGAGTATTAAATAAGGTAGATTTACCAACATTTGGATTGCCAATTAAAGCTATTTCATATCTATCGCTCATTATTCTCCCCCTCAACAATTATCTTCATTGCTAAACCCCTACCTATTGCTATATTACTACCTCTTGCTGATACTATCACAGGACCGTTCTGATTTCTTACAACTTTTATTTTACTTCCAATATTTATTCCCATACTTGTCAATCTTTGTATGGCTCCATACCCAGCATTAATACTTTTGACAACAACTTCTTCCCCTTCCTTAGCAAATGCCAACGGATACATAACATTCACCACAACATTTATATACAACCAATGATTTAATCATAATTAAAAATTTTAATCTTAGTTAAAATAAAATAATACATATAGGAGTATAAAAACCTTTCGGTGGCACTATGACCCAAAGCATTGAAGATTATTTAGAAAAAATCTATTTATTTACTAAAAAAAATAATAGACCTATAAAAACAACTGAATTAGCAAAGTTACTAAATATAAAACCATCAGCAGTAACAAACATGGCAAAAAAACTCCAAGAGTTGGGATACGTTAATTATGAACCATACATTGGGATAACCCTAACAGAGAAAGGTAAAAACAGAGCAAAAAAAGTTTGGGATAAACATGAAACTCTTAAAACATTTTTAATAGAGTTTTTAGGATTAGATGAAAAAACCGCCTCTGAAGAGGCATGTAAATTAGAACATGCCATATCAGAGAAAACTTTAAAAAAATTAAAAGATTTTATGGAAAGATTTAAAGATAATTAATTTTTTAAATTAATTCCAACCTTTTTTCCTAATTCAATCGCCTTGTTAATATCATCAATCTTACATTTTATTTCCCCACATGCGGTTTTTAGCTCATCTCCAATAACTACTCCAGCATTTAACTTCAATAACTCATTTTTTTCATCATAAACTGCCAAAGCTCCAAAGGGAACACTACAACCTCCTCCAAACTGATTTAATGCCGTTCTTTCACACAAACTCTCTAAGTAAGTTTTGTTATGGTTAATCTCTTTTAAGATATTTTTCATTTCCTCATCATCTCTTTTACATGCAACGGCAATAATTCCCTGAGCAGGAGCTGGCAGGATATTTAACCTCTTATAATTAAAATCATCTAAGTTAATACCCAATCTTATTATTCCTGCCTCAGATAAAACAATGGCATCGTAAAGTCCATCTCTTAGCTTTTTTAATCTTGTATCTACATTTCCTCTCAGCAATTCAAATTTTGCATTTGGATAAATAAACTTTAAAAAAGCCCTCCTCCTCATACTTGACGTGCCTATAACTATTTTGCTATTTTCAAAATCTATATCTTTATCTTTATCCCATATTAATAAATCGTAATAGCTATCTCTCTCCAAAACAGCCCCAACCATTAAATTTTCATTCCAAATGGTTGGAATATCTTTTAAGCTATGAACAGCTATATCAATTTCGTTATTTAACATTGCCAAATCTAATTCTTTTGTAAATACACCAATACCAATATCTGACAGCTTTTTATCTAAAACTCTATCCCCAGTAGTTTTGATTATTTTTACCTCAACCTCATATCCAAGATTTTTTAATAGCTCAGCTACTTTATTTGCTTGATACAACGCTAATTTACTCCCTCTTGTTCCTATCCTAATCATAGTCCCACTTTATTCTTTATCAACCAATTTTGCCTTTTTTATATGGTAGATTCCCCATGTCTCATGCCATTCTATCTCTGCCTCAACAACCTCTATTCTTTTTTTAAACATTGGGGCGTCAAAAACAAATGTCTCTGCCTCTCCTCCTTCAAACGCCTTATTTATTCCATACTTCTCACAAATATTTAACAATTTATTTATATTATCTTCTGTTATTCTCTTCCCTAACCACTCTTTTCCTAAGCCATAGGCATAAACTCCTACAATCCTCACGTCAAAAAGAGAACTAACAGTTCTTAAAATCCATTCTGGGTCTTTTTGCCATAATGGAGAAAAAGATTTTAGTCCAAGTTCATCACAAACTCTATCAATCCTTGATTTTTGATAAACACTTGCTATAGCTCCTGAAACAATTCCTTCAACATCCAACCTTTCAATCCCCTTTTTTAAATCCTCAACTTCCTTCTCCTTTTCCCCTTTTGTATATATTTTTACTAATGGAATATCTACTGCCTTAGAACAAAGTTCAGTTAAATGCACATTTGGGATGTGGAACATATAGCTCTCTTTATTCTCACTCTCAACATTTACAAGGTATTTTACTTCAAAACCTTCTTTTAATGCCCAATATAATGCATAATTTGAATCTTTCCCTCCAGAGTATAAAACTGCAACTTTCATACAATCACCATAACATTAATACAACTTTAAAAA
>JBDOKN010000024.1:0-5664 GCA_039833665.1 Methanocaldococcus sp. | reverse complement strand
CCCTCTCCCTCATACTCAACTCACTCCTCTGCTGAGGCATCACATGCTGGTTCCCCTCCTTTAACATACTTTTTAGACCCCTACAACTACTGGTATCCGGATATCGATGATTTAGAGAAGAGAATTAAATACAACCCAGCAGTTAGTGGAATTTTAGTTATAAATCCTGACAACCCAACAGGAGCTGTCTATCCAAAAAAAATATTGGATAAAATTGTTGATTTAGCCAATGAGTATGATTTATTTATTATTTGTGATGAAATATATTGCAATTTAGTTTATAATGGGAAGAAACAGCACTTATTGTGTGAGGTTATAGATGATGTTTGTGGTTTATCTTTAAAGGGTATATCTAAGGAAATACCATGGCCAGGGGCAAGATGTGGATGGATTGAAGTTTATAATGCCGATAAAGACGAAGAATTTAAAAGATATGTAGATAGTATTTATAAAGCTAAATTAATAGAGGTTTGTTCTACAACTTTACCTCAAATGGCTATCCCAAGAATTATGGGGCATAGAAATTATAAAAAATACTTAAATGAGAGGAATAGGTTCTTTGAAAAAAGGTCTAACACCGCCTACAAAAAATTAAAGGATTTGGATGGAGTTATAGCAAATAAAGCCAATGGAGCATTTTATATGTCTGTGGTATTTGAAGACAATTATTTAAATGGGAACAACTCAATAAAAATAGAGAATGAGAAATTAAAGGAGTTTATAGAAAATCAAATAAAAAACGCAAACATTGATAAGAGGTTTGTTTATTATCTATTGGCTTCAACTGGAATTTGTGTTGTTCCTCTAACATCTTTCTGTTCTCAACTTAACGGGTTTAGAGTTACATTGTTAGAGAGAAATGATGAAAAGTTTGAATGGATATTTGACACATTAGCTGAAAAAATAGAAGAGTTTTTATCCTAACCTTCATTTCTCAAATGTCTATAAAACCATGGCTCCTCATAATTTTTTAAATTTTTAACATAGGGGCAATCTTTTGGAAAAACACCAGCTAATATTCCTTCCATTACAGTTAAGCATCCGTGTTTAAACCTATCTTTATAAACTTTACACAACTTTGTTTCCGGGTCTAAATGCTCACAATACATTGTTTTAATTCCATTTTCAGTTTTGTAGGCATGCAGAATGCAACATCTTCCACATCTCTCACACAACTCATCTGGAAATAGCTCCTCACTTATTTTTATTGCTCTATCTTTTTTAAATCTCAATGTATGCAAATTATCCCTCTTTGTAAAGTAGATAAAAAGTTGGATTAAAAACTGTCAAAATTGGTATATAAAGGTTTTGATGACAATTGTTAAATATTATCAAATAATAGATATTAAGAGATTTAAAAAACTCTGGGGGATTTTTATGTTCATGAGAGAAATTGAATTGAGAGGACATATTATCGATAGCTTAATATTGCCAAAGGTTTTTGATAAAATCTTAGATATGGGTGGAGATTATAAGGTTTTAGAGTTTGAGATTGGAAAGAGGAAGACAGACCCAAGTTATGCAAAAATATTGGTTATTGCAAAGGACGAAAGGCACTTAGATGAGATACTAAGTGAATTGAAAGATTTAGGGGCTGAGATTCCAGAGATTGAAGAGGTTGAATTACAGCCAGCTGAGAAGGATATGGTTTTGCCAGAGGGTTTTTATTCAACAACTAACCATAAAACATTTATTAGGTTCAAAGGCAAATGGATAGAGGTAGAGAATCAAAAAATGGATGGGGCTATTGTTGTTTATCCAGATGAAATGAGGGCTGAGGTAAAAACTATTAGAAACATCAAAAAAGGGGACTTGGTTGTTGTGGGGCATAAAGGGGTTAGGGTTATCCCTCCAGAAAAACCAAGAGAGGCGGGGGGATTATTTGAGTTTATGAAATCAGATGCTTCATCAGAGAAACCAAAAGAAACAATTATTAGGAGGATAGCCAAGGAGATGTATGAGATTAGAGAAAAATATAGAAAAACAGGGGAGGGAGGAATTGTAGTTGTTGGAGGTCCAGCCATAATTCACACAGGGGCTGGCTGGGCATTAGCTAAGCTCATTAAAATGGGGTATGTTCAGGCATTATTTGCTGGAAACGCATTAGCAACACACGATATAGAGAGCGTTTTATATGGAACATCATTGGGAGTTGATTTAAAGACAGGAAGGAGCGTTCCCGGAGGGCATAGTCATCATTTGAGGGCAATAAATACAATAATGAGAGCTGGAAGTATAAAAGATGCTGTAAAGCAGGGAATTTTAAAGGAAGGGGTTATGTATGAGTGTATAAAAAATAATGTCCCTTATGTCTTGGCTGGAAGTATAAGAGATGATGGGCCATTACCAGATGTTATTACAGACGTTGTTAAAGCTCAAGAGAAGATGAGAGAACTCTTAAAAGGAAAAGATATGGTTTTAATGCTTTCTACCATGCTACACTCAATAGCTACTGGTAATTTATTGCCTTCATGGGTTAAAACTATCTGTGTTGATATAAATCCAGCAGTTGTTACAAAGTTGATGGATAGGGGGACATCCCAAGCTTTAGGGATAGTTACTGATGTTGGTGTCTTTCTACCAATGCTTGTTGAAGAATTGGAAAAATTAGAGAAAGAAAATAAGAAAGAGGGAGACAGAGGAGGAGAGGATGAGAACTGAATATTCAAAATATTTAATAAGGAAGGGAATTTATACAATTTCCCAATTAAAGAAATCTAAAATAAAAGTAGAAAAGTCAGATAAGTATAAAAAAATATCTTACAAAGATGCAAAGCCCGGGAGGATAGATGTTAATGAATTTAAAAAAGCAGTTTATTTATTAATTGAAGCTGATGACTTTTTATATAAAAAAGCCCCGAAACATGAGTTAAATGAAGAAGAGGCAAAGGATTTTTGTAAATTAATTATAAAATGCCAAGAACATTTAAATAGGGTTTTATCTAACTTTGGGTTTGAATTTGAAGAAAAAGAAATAGATGAAGATGCATTATACATTGTATCAAATAAAAAGTTATTTAAAAAGCTTAAAAATAAAAATCCTAATTTAAAAGTTGTATGCACTGAGGGGATGTTAGATATTGAAGATATGAAAGCCATAGGCGTTCCAGAAAAGGCATTAGAAGGGTTGAAGAAGAAGGTTGAAATAGCAAGGAAGAATGTTGAGAGGTTTATAGAAAAATATAAACCAGAAAAAATTTTTGTTGTGGTTGGGGATGATAAGGATGAGCTTCTCTATTTGAGGGCAAAAAATCTCTATAATGCCGAAAAATTGGATGCTGATGAAATTTTAGATTAAATTTCGGTGGAACAATGGATTTGCAGAATGATATTGTTGTGAGGGGAAAATCCTATGAGATGCCATTTTCAAAGGGTATTTTGGCAAGGTCTTTAACAGCCGCTGGATTAAAACCAAGTATTGCCTACAAAATAGCTTGGGATATATATGAAATGCTAAAAAAAGAAAATGTCAAAATTATAGATAAAGCTGATTTGAGAAGGAGAGTTTATTACTATTTAATTTCAAAAAATTACGATGAAGTTGCTAAAAAATATTTATTGTGGAGGATGGTTTTAGGAAAAAGACCAATAGTTATTTTAATTGGTGGAGCGAGCGGGGTTGGAACTTCAACAATTGCCTTTGAAATTGCTTCAAGATTGGGTATTTCAAGCGTTATAGGGACTGATTCAATAAGAGAAGTTATGAGAAAGGTTATATCAAGGGAGTTGATTCCAACACTTTATGAATCAAGCTACACAGCTTGGAAAGTATTGAGAGATAACGAAGGGGGTAATAAATACATTAAAGGATTTGAAAGGCATTCCGAGGCGGTATTAACTGGAATAGAGGGAGTTATAGATAGATGTTTAGTTGAGGGGCAGAGTGTAATTATTGAAGGGACTCACTTAATTCCAACACTTTTAAAGGATAAATATTTGGAAAATCCCCATGTTGTCTTTATTATGCTAACAATATATGATGAAAAATTACACAAGATGAGATTTTATGCAAGGGGAAAAGTTTCAAGCAGACCTACTGAGAGATATTTAAAGCACTTTAAAATCATTAGGATGATAAACGATTATATGGTTGAGACGGCAAAAAAGAAAGGAATTCCAGTGGTTGAGAACATAAAGATTAGCGAGACGGTTGATAAATGCTTAAATATAATTACTGAGAGATTAAAGACGATGATTGAAATGGAGGGGTTAAGTGAAGAGGACATGTTAGAAGATGGAATATAAAGATAAATAATCTTTAATGGGTTAAATAACATGGGGATTTGTAGATTAACAAAAAAAGACATTGAGGGGATTTTACACATTTTAGGGGGGATTATACAAGTTATTGGGTTATTTACATTAGTTCCATGTATAGTTTCCATATATTACAATGAAAACACTTTTTTAAATTTTCTGATTCCAGGTGTATTTTTTACTATTTTTGGATTTATTTTAAAGAAAATTACCAAACCAAGAAATTTAAAATTACATCACACTATGGTTGCCTCTGCATTAGCTTGGCTTATTGCCTCATTTATAGGAGCTATTCCTCTATATCTATCAATACCTTATTTTTCTTATGTTGATGCCGTATATGAAAGCATGTCTGCCTGGACGACAACGGGAATGACATTAATTCCAAATGTTGAGGTTTTACCAAAATCAGTTTTATTTTGGAGGAGTTTTCAACAATGGATTGGTGGGATAGGGATATTAGTTTTATCAGCATTAGTTTTGGCGAGGTCTGGAACTGTTGCCTATTTGTTATATGCATCTGAGGCAAGACAGGAAAGGATAATGCCAAGTGCCATAGGAACAATAAAGATAATCGTGTGGATTTATCTTTTATATACTATTTTAGGAGTCCTTTTGTTATATTTAGCAGGATTAAGTTTTTGGGAGGCATTAAATTTAACAATGACTGGTATCTGCACTGGGGGTATGAGTGTAAGCAATTATAGTTTCCCATACAATGATTTTGCTAAAATTATTATGATTGGAATAATGATGGTTGGGGGAGTTATATCTTTCTCTATCCACCATAGGATATTGACTGGAAAATATTTTAATGACATTCAAACGAAGTATGCATTAATCGTTATTACTATTATTTCAGTTATTATTTCAATAAAAGATAAAGTTTCAATAATTGACGCCCTCTTTACAGTAGTTTCGGCAATGACTTCAACTGGATTTACAACTATAAACATTGGCAACTTCTCAAATCTCTCTTTATTTTTAATTATCTTTTTAATGCTGATTGGTGGAGGGGCTGGGACAACAACAGGAGGGGTTAAAATAATTAGATTTTTAGTTATATTAAAAGCTCTTTGGTATGAAATAAAAGAAATTATCTATCCAAAATCAGCTGTAATTCATGAACATCTTAATTCCATGGAATTAGATTATAAAATAATTAGGGAAGCGTTTGTTGTATTCTTTTTATACAGTTTTTCTTCATTCTTAATGGCTTTAACATTTATATATTTAGGATACAACACTTATGAGGCAATATTTGACGCTGTTTCTTTTACTTCAAACATAGGTATGTCTTTAGGAGTAGTTACCTTAAAAACTCCACTAATTGGAAAAATAGCTGGAATTGTAGCTATGTGGATTGGTAGATTAGAAGTTATTCCAGTGCTTGTTTTATTTACCACT
>JBDOKN010000023.1:0-19685 GCA_039833665.1 Methanocaldococcus sp. | reverse complement strand
AAATTTGTTTCTAACATTTTTGTTTTTAGATTCAATAATTTAGGAAATTTTAAAAATCCCTGCCAACCTCCCATATCTGGGACTAAAATCTCATCATTATAAAATTTTGCTATCCACAGTGCCAAAAATACAGCTGAACTTCCAGAAGGAAGAAAAGTTATTTTATAATCCCTATTTAACAACTCATTGATTATCACACTTACCTCTTTCTTATCTCCCTCTTTATTTATTAATCCATATATATTTGGTCTTCTATGTCTAAGAATCATTTTCTCACCACAAAAAGTAAAGGGTAAAACTTCTTTTATGCCATTAACTTTTTCAGCTATCTCTCTATATTTCTCTAAAAATTTCTTAAATTAACCTTCCATCAGGTTTTTGAATTGCTTTACAAACTTTTTTAGAAATATGCTCAGGAGCTACCTTCAATCTTCCAGAGATGTGATATTTGGAGAGTTCTTTTATATACTCCTCTCCATATTCTTCATCATACATTATTAAATCGTATCTAACTCCGCCTCTAACATAAACTTTAACATCCTCTCCAACAATATCTCTAATTTTTCTATAGAGCTTAATTAGTGGCTTATGATTTATGATTAAATTCTCACACGGCTCTGGATAGTGACAATTTTTTGGACATCTATCTGTTAAACCTTTTTTACATCCCATTCTATACAATATTTGCTGTTGGAGCTCCAATATCTGGTGGAAATTGAACCAAATATTGATTAAAGATGCCTCAATCCCTCCCAAAGCTATTGGAACTCCTTTGAAAGCCCTTTTTATTAAATTAGTATAAACAATTGTAGCCCTGTCTGGCCTCTTTCTTATTCCTTCATTGGACATTGAGTCAAAATCCCTCAATCTCTTTTGAGGTGTATAGTGGGCTAACATGCTGTCTAAATTCCCAGCAGTTACAGCAAAAAAGTAATTTGGCTTTCCTAATCTTTTTATATCATCTAAACTTTTCCAATCTGGTTGAGCTATGATACTTACTCTATAACCATGCTCTACTAAATACCTCCCAACAACGGAAGCTCTAAATAAATAATGGTCTATATAGGCATCTCCCGTAACAATAATAACATCTAACTCCTCCCATCCTCATTCGTCCATCTCTTCCTTAGTAGTTGGTAAATTATTAATGAGCAAACATTAAAAATGAATTTATAATATTGTTTGTAGTTATAAAACTAAAAAATAAAAATAAAAAAAGAAAATTAAAAGATTTGAAGGTTTAGATTACTTCCCTACCCTCTTCTTTTTTCTTTTCAACTGATGTAGCTCTTCCATATTCCTGAGCTAATTTTTCATAAATTCTCATATCTTCTTTACTTACTGATGGCTTAATCTTCTCAAGAGCTTTCATGAAATGCTCTTTCTTAATTTTGACATCTTTTGTTGAAACTCTTAATCTTATGCTTTCAATGTCCTTCAATATATTCTTGAGCTCATCCAATGATGTTGTGAATCTTTGGATGATGTTTTGTGTTGTTTTAATTATCTCATCAATCTCTTCAGCTGAAACCTCTCCTTTCAAAGTATTCAACTTGTTTTCCAATTCGTAGATGTTGTCTATCATTTCTTTTAACTTGCCTAAGATGTCCTTTAAGTATTTTGCCAATTTGTTAGCTTCATCTTTCTCTGATGGTTTTAAGTCCTCTTTGTTTATAATTTCAAGGAAGCTATCAATTTCTTTCTCTACTGCCTCAATTTTCTCCTTAGCTGGAGCTAAAACCTTAATTATCTTTCCAACAGCATTCTTTAACTCATTAAACTCTCCAGCTTCAGCTGACTCCCTCTCTTTTGTAGCTTTAATGACACTGTTTAACTCTACAGCCGCTCCTCTAAATGTTCCTGAAATGCTCTGTAAGTAATTAATCAACTCTCTTAAAGCTGTTTCAATTCCCCATGGCTTTCCTATACTCTCTCTAACTGCCAACATTGCCGCTTCTCTACACAATGCTTCTATGTCAGCTCCTGTATAGCCCTCAGTTTTCTTAGCTAACTCTTCTAAATCAACATCCTCAGCTAAGTTCATACCCCTTGTGTGTATCTTGAATATATCCAATCTTGCCTTTTCATCTGGAACTGGGACTAATATAACCCTATCTAATCTTCCTGGTCTTAATAAAGCTGGGTCAATGATATCTGGTCTATTTGTTGCAGCAATAACAACAACATCCTTTGGCTCCTCCATTCCATCCAATTCAGTTAATAATTGGTTGACAACTTTATCAGTAACTGCTGAGCTTAAATCTCTTCCTCTCTTTGGAGCAATGGCATCAATTTCGTCGAAGAATATTATACATGGTGCTGACTGTCTTGCCTTTCTGAATATCTCCCTTATTGCTTTTTCACTTTCACCTACCCACTTACTGAATATCTCTGGCCCTTTAACGCTTATAAAGTTTGCCCCACTTTCGTTGGCAACTGCCTTAGCCAATAATGTTTTACCAGTTCCTGGAGGTCCAAACAATAAGACACCTTTTGGAGGTCTAACTCCAATCTTTTCAAACACTTCTTTAGCTTTTAATGGCCATTCTACTGCCTCTCTTAATTCTTGCTTAACCTCCTCTAAGCCACCAATATCTTCCCACTTAACGTTTGGAACTTCAACTAAAACTTCCCTCATTGCTGATGGTTCAACATCTTTCAATGCCTCTTTGAAATCATCCATTGTGACTTTTAAGTTATCTAAAACCTCTTTTGGAATCTCCTCTGCCTCTAAGTCAATGCTTGGTAAGACCCTTCTCAAAGCCCTCATTGCTGCCTCTTTACATAAAGCTGCTAAATCAGCTCCAACAAACCCGTGAGTTACATCTGCTAAGTAATCTAAATCAACATCTTCAGCCAATGGCATGTTTCTTGTGTGTATTTGTAATATTTCCTTCCTACCTTCTCTATCTGGAACTCCAATAACAATCTCTCTATCAAATCTTCCAGGTCTTCTTAAAGCTGGGTCTAATGCGTTTGGTCTATTTGTTGCACCAATGACAACTACTTGACCTCTTCCTTTCAATCCATCCATTAAGGTTAAAAGTTGAGCCACTAATCTTCTCTCAACTTCTCCAGTTGCCTCATCTCTCTTTGGAGCTATGGCATCAATCTCATCAATGAATATTATACTTGGAGCGTTCTCCTCTGCCTCTTCAAATATCTTTCTTAAATTTTCTTCTGTTTCTCCAACATACTTACTCATTATTTCTGGTCCATTTATAACGTAGAAGTTTGCTCCGGCTTCATTAGCTACTGCCTTAGCCAACAATGTCTTACCAGTTCCTGGTGGCCCAACTAATAAAACTCCTTTTGGTGGTTCAATTCCTAACTTTTCAAACAACTCTGGGTGTCTCATTGGAAGTTCTATCATCTCCCTAACTTTTCTAACTTCCTCTTTCAAACCACCAATATCTTCATATGTAACATCTGGAATTTGTGTCTCTTTAATTTCACTAACTGGTTCTTCTTTTAATTCAACGTGTGTAAATTCAGTTACTCTAACTGGTCCTGATGGCGTTGTATTAACAACAACAAATGTTAAGGCAGTTCCTAAGACACCAATAGTGACTTTTGAACCTTTGCTTAATACTTGCCCCAATATCTTCCTCTTAACAAAGTCCTCAAATCCAGGACCAAATCTAATTGGTTGAGTTGGGGCTAAAACTACCTTCTTAGCTTCTTTAAGTTCTACTTTTTTAACTTTTACCCTATCTCCAATTGCTACTCCAGCATTCTGCCTTAAATAACCATCAATTCTAATAATTCCTTTTCCAGCATCTTCTAAGAAACCTCTATAAACAATAGCGTAAGCTTTTCCTTTAGCTCCTTCAATTTCAATAACATCTCCTGGTTTTAAACCAAGTTCATCCATTGTGTATGGGTCTATTCTCGCAATACCCCTCCCTACATCTCCTTGATATGCTTCGGCAACTTTTAATTCTTTAACCATAAAAATCCCTCCATTTTATAATTTTATTTTTTGGTAATAATTGCCTCATCATGAATAATATACCGTTGAAGTTCTATATAAACTTTTCGGTTTTGTTCATAGTTGTGAAATAAATATACACAATCATTTATTTTCTGGAATATCTAATATATGAAACTGATAAACCCTTGTAAATCCACAGTTTCTACATCTAACAATCATCTTGGTTTCAGTTATGACAATATCTTGTATTGCCTCTTTTTTACAATTAAAACATACAACATTTTTCTCCAAAAACCATGGCTCATATTTATGCTTTTTCTTTTTTTCTTCTTCTATTATACTCTCATCTTCAATTCCCACCCTCCTTAAAATATAGTATCTTGTAGCCCCACAATTGGAACATTTAACAAACGCCTGATTTGTATAAATCTCTATTATTTGGTCTGCTTCTTTCTTACAGTTAAAGCAAATAGCAGTTTTTTTTAACACCCATTTTTCCATAAAATCACCAAAATGTTGGTATCCCCACCAACTCATACATTAAAAATTTATGTAAGATATTATATATACTCTTTTTGATATATCATTTATGTAATCATATATTTAATTTGAGGGAAATTATGCAGTGTAGCTGTGGAAATGAGGCAGTTTATTATCAAAGATACTCTAACAAATATTTATGTAAAGAATGTTTTAAAAAAGATATTGAGAGGAGAGTTAAAAAGGTTTTGGGGAAAAATATTATAAGAAACAATGTTAAAATAGGCATTGGAATTAGTGGAGGAAAAGATAGCTTAGTTATGGCATATATTTTAAAAAAATTATTTGAAAATATCCCAAACTCTAAGCTAATGTGTTTTTTTGTTGATGAAGGAATAAAAGGTTTTAGAAATATAGCAAAAAGATATGTTAAAGAATTTTGTGAGGAATATAATTTAGATTTAAAGATTATAAAATTTGAAGAAGAAATAGGTTATAATTTAGATGAGATTGTAAAAAATAACTATTTAAACAAATTAAATATAGGAAAGCCCTGCTCTTTTTGCGGAGTTGTTAGAAGATATTTGTTAAATAAATATGCTTTAAAAGAGGGTTGTGATTATTTAGCAATAGGACACAACTTGGATGATTTTTGTCAAACAATTTTAATGAACTATGTTGAGGGAAATATAAAAAATATTATCCAGTTTGGTAAAGAATTTGAAGGAGAAGGGTTCGTTAAGAGAATTAAACCTTTAAAGTTAATTCCTGAGGAAGAAGTTAAGTTGTATGCTGAAATAAACAATATAAAGTATCAAAAAGAGCCATGTCCATACTCATCCTTATCATATAGGCATAGAATAAAAAAAATAATTGAAATTTTGGAGGAAGAAAAGCCGGGAGTTAAGTTTAGTATATTGAGGGGTTATGAAAAACTTTTAAAATATTTAAATGTTAAAGAAGAAATCAGGAGATGTGAAATATGTGGTTTTCCATGTAGTGGGAGTATATGTAAAGTATGTTCATGGCTTATAAAATTGAAGAAAATTAATTAAATAAATAAAATTCTATTTAAAATAATTTTTATGGTGATAATTTATGATAGGAGATTATGAAAGATTTAAAGAACTCAAAAAAAAGGTTGCTGAAGCATTAAGTATTAGTGAAGAGGAATTAGATAGGATGATTAAAGAAAAAATTAAAGAATTTGGAGGGATATTATTAAAAGATGCTGCTTTAATGATGATTGCAAAAGAACATGGAATAAATATTGATAAAAAAGAATTAGGAAAGTTTTTAATTAAGGATATTGAAGAAGGACAGATAAATGTTGAAATAACTGGGATTGTTACGGGTGTTTCCGATGTAAAAACATTTACAAGGAAGGATGGAACTGAGGGGAAATATAGAAGGATAGTTATAGCCGATAAATCTGGAACAATTGGAATGACTTTATGGGATGATTTGGCTGAGATAGAAATTAAAGAGGGTGATGTAGTAAAGATTAAAAGAGCCAGGGCAAGAAAGTGGGGAGACAGATTGGAGCTTAGCTCAACATCAGAAACAAAGATTGAAAAATTGGAAAACTATGAAGGCGAACTTCCAGAGATTAAAGATTTATATGATATAGGGGAACTAACTCCTGGAATGACAGCAACATTTGAAGGAGAAGTTATTTCAGCCCTTCCAATCAAAGAATTTAAAAAGGCAGATGGTAGCTTAGGAAGATTAAAATCATTTATTGTTAAAGATGAGACAGGAAGTATAAGAGTTACATTATGGGATGATTTAACAGATATTGATGTTAGTAGAGGGGACTATGTAAGAGTTAGGGGGTATATAAGGAAGGGTTATTATGGTGGCTTAGAATGCACTGCAAACAGTGTTGAGATATTAAGAAAAGGAGAAAAGGTAGAAAGTGAAGAGGCAAATATTGAAGATTTATCAAAATATGAAGATGGAGAATTGGTGAGTGTTAAGGGTAGGGTTATAGCCATAAGTAATAAAAGAAGTGTAGATTTGAATGGAGATATAGCAAAGGTTCAGGAGCTTTTATTAGATAACGGCACTGGTAGGGTTAGAGTTTCATTTTGGAGAGGTAAAACTGCTTTATTGGAAAATATAAAAGAAGGGGACTTAGTTAGAATAACTAATTGTAGGGTAAAAATTTATTATGACAGAGAGGGTAATAAAAGAGCTGATTTAATTGCAACCGCTGATACTGAAATTATTAAAGATGAAAACATTGAAGCTCCAGAGTATGAGTTAAAATATTGCAAAATTGAAGATATATATAACAGAGATGCTGATTGGAACGATATAAATCTAATTGCCCAAGTTGTTGAGGACTATGGAGTTAATGAAATTGAGTTTGAAGATAAGGTTAGAAAAGTAAGGAATTTATTGTTAGAGGATGGAACTGGAAGAATAAGGTTGAGTTTATGGGATGATTTGGCTGAGTTGGATGTTAAAGAAGGAGATATTGTAGAAATTTTACATGCCTATGCTAAGGAGAGGGGGGATTATATAGATTTGGTTCTTGGGAAGTATGGAAGAATAATTATAAATCCCGAAGGAGTTGAAATAAAAACCAATAGAAAATTTATAGCAGATATTGAAGATGGAGAGACGGTTGAGATTAGGGGAGCCGTGGTTAAGATATTGAACGACACTCTCTTTCTTTACCTATGCCCAAATTGTAAAAAGAGGGTTGTAGAGATTGATGGAATTTACAACTGCCCTGTTTGTGGAGATGTAGAACCAGAAGAAATTTTAAGGTTGAATTTTGTTGTAGATGATGGGACTGGAACTTTATTATGTAGGGCTTATGATAGAAGAGTTGAGAAGATGTTAAAAATGAATAGGGAGGAGTTGAAGAACTTAAATATAGAAATGGTGGAGGATGAAATATTAGGGGAGGAGTTTGTTATTTATGGAAATGTTAGAGCAGAGAATGATGAACTAATTATGGTCGTTAGAAGGGTTAGTGATGTAGATGTTGAGAAAGAAATAAGAATATTGGAGGAGATTGAATAACAAAAAATAAATAAACATAAGTCAATATTATAACCAAAAAAATTTGCGGTGATGAGATGATTGTGGAGAAAGTTGAGGAATATTTAGACAGAATAGAAAAAATTAACAAGGATATTAACGCTCTAATTGAGGTAAAACCAGAAAAAGTTTTAGAAGAAGCAAAAAGATTAGAAAAAGATGAAAAAGCTAAGAAAAAGCCATTATATGGAAAAATTATTGTAGTCAAAGCAAACATAAACGTTGAGGGCTATACAATATCTTGTGCATCAAAAACTTTGGAAAATTACATAGCTCCTTACGATGCTACCGTTATACAAAAAATTAAAGAAAACGGCGGGCTGATAATAGGAATCGCAAATATGGATGAATTTGCCTGTGGAAGTAGTGGAGAAACCTCTTACTTTGGACCTACAAAGAATCCTAAGGCAAAGGATAGAATTCCAGGAGGTAGTAGTTCAGGAAGTGCTGCTGCAGTTGCCGCTGATTTGTGTGATATGGCTTTGGGTAGTGATACAGGAGGGAGTATTAGAAATCCTGCTTCACATTGTGGGGTTGTAGGATTTAAGCCAAGCTATGGGGTTGTTAGTAGATATGGTTTGTGTGATTTGGCGATGAGTTTCGACCAAATAGGACCTTTAACAAAAACAGCTGAAGATGCCCTGTTATTAACAAATATCATTAAAGGTAAAGATTTAAGGGATACAACAACAGTAGAAACAAAAGAATTTAAGCAAGGAGATATTAAGGGTTATAAAGTTGGAGTTGTTAAGGAATTTATGGATGTTGCTGATGAGAAAATAAGAAATAAGATAGAGAAAGGTATTGAGGTCTTTGAAGATTTAGGTTGTGAGATTGTTGAGTTAAGCTATAAATATGTTGATTTAGCATTGCCAACATACTATTTAATTAACTACGTTGAGTTTTTCTCTGCAACAAGGAGATATGATGGGAGGAGGTATGGGTATAAAATAGAGGAGGTTTGTGGAGAGGAGGTTTTAAGAAGAATTATGATTGGTTCAATGATTAGTCAAAAAGAATATAGTGGCAAATATTACAAAAATGCTTTAAAGGCAAGGAATTTAATGAGAAATGAGATGATTAAGATTATGAAAGATGTTGATATTATAGTGGGAGCAACTGTTCCTAAATTACCACACAAATTGGGTGAAAAATTAACACCAATGGAAATGTATAGTTATGATGTTTTAACAGTCCCAGCTAATATCTGCGGTTTGTGTGCTGGAGTTGTTCCATGTGGGGATATAAATGGCATCCCTGTTGGTTTGCAAATTCAAGGAAAGCCATTTGAAGATGAAAAAGTTCTAAGTGCAATGATTGCATTTGAGAAGGCAACGGAGTAATACATCACCAAATACTATTTTTATTATCTTTATAATTTTTAGATTTAACAAACTTTGTTAAGGAATTGTTAAGGAATTATTAAATCCGATTTTGATAAAGTAACTGAAATCGGAAATAAAACCTTATTTATCGAACCATAACGAGTTGTTATGTGTATTTTTATTTGATGCTTAGTTTTATTTGAAAACTTTGTTGAGTCCGTGAATGTCTCCTTATACTCGAGATTCTGAAGCAATACAAGAATTTGATTTACTATTTCGATATCCATATTGCTTATTTTTAATTAGAACACAATGTTCAACTATGTCGATAGTGTATTGGATACTCCTCCACATCATTAGTTAGCATAATCTTGATGAGCACAATGTTTATAAATAGAGAGGAAGAGTTATTCTTCTTAAAAAACTTTATAATTCTGGTAATTAGATTTGTCAGAAAATTTACAAAAAATAAATGAATTTTTATTATAACGTTTATGGAATAGATAGAAGATGATTATCATGGAAGAGATATTTAAAGGCATTGAAAGAGAAATTATAAAGATTTACAAAATTCCAGAGAGAAAGGGAAGATTTTCCAACTTCAAATTTAAAAATAAAGAGGTTAACGAGTTAATTAATATCTTAGGTTTTAAATTATATTTACATCAAGTTAAAGCTTTAAAGTATCTCTACAATAAAAAGGATGTAGTTGTTACAACATCAACAGCAAGCGGAAAGAGCGAGATTTTTAGATTGACTATATTTGACAACTTTTTATCAAATCCTAACGATAGATATTTGCTTATTTATCCAACAAGGGCATTGATAAACAACCAGTATGAAAAATTCTCTATGGAAACTGAGCTATTCTATAAAATAACCAATAAGAGAGTTAAGGCAGAGATATTAACTGGAGATGTTGGCTTAGATAAAAGAAGAGAGATTTTAAAAGATAAGCCAAATGTTCTATTTACAACTCCGGATATGCTCCACTATCAAATATTAAAAAACCATAATGACTATTTATGGCTTTTAAAGAATTTAAAGCTCTTAGTGGTTGATGAACTTCATGTTTATAGGGGAGTGTTTGGAACAAACATGGTTTATGTTTTTAAAAGGTTGTTAAAGCTATTGGAGAGGTTAAATAATAATCCTCAGATACTCTGCCTCTCAGCTACCTTAAAGAATCCAAAAGAGTTTGCTAATCTATTATTTAATAGAGATTTTGAGGTTGTTGATAAAAGCTACAACCATTCATCAAGGAAGTATTTGGCAATCTTAGAGCCAAGGAATTTGGATAATAAGCAGTTATTAAAGAGATTGATAGAGAATTTGATAAATAACGATATAAAAACACTCGTATTCTTTGATACAAGGAAAGAGACGGAGAAGTTGATGAGATTTCTGCTAAACTCCAAGGTTTTTTATAAACTCTCAACCTATAAAGGCACTCTACCAAAGTATGTTAGGGAGGAGATAGAGGAGAAGTTTAAAGATGGGGAGATATTGGCTCTATTAACAACCAACGCCCTTGAGTTAGGAATTGATATAGGAGATTTAGATGCGGTTATAAACTATGGCATTCCGCCAGATGGTATTTTTTCATTAATTCAGAGGTTTGGTAGGGCTGGAAGGAGAGATAAGGAGGCATTGAACATCATAGTTCTAAGGAAGGACGGTTTAGATTATTATTATAAAGAGCATCTAAATGAGCTTTATGAGAGGATTAGAAAGGGAATTATTGAATACATGCCAGTAAATGTAAAAAATAGATTTGTTGCTAAAAAACATTTGCATTATCTAATCTCCGAATTAAAAATAGTGGATTTTGATGAATTTAATGAGTTTGAGAAGGAGATACTTAAAGAGCTTGAAAGGGAAGGTAAGATAAAGATTTGCAAAAATCCAATAACAAATAAGATAGAGGTAAAAACCATAAAACAGCCAATATATTCATCGATAAGAACTGCAAGTGATGAGAGCTATTACTTAGTTTTAGATAAACCATGGATTAAATTTAAATTGTTAAACAAAACTCAAAGTGAGATTTTGAGATTTATAAATTGGCTTAAAATTAAGGGCTATGTTGTTGAAGAGGTTGATAAAGATGAATACTTCCGCTCTCTAATTACTGGAATGCCATATTTTTCAAGAGGGAGGTTGTTTATAGCCAAGGATAAGATAAGCATTGGGAAATTCCATTTTATATTTGCCGATGAGTTGGATATGTTTTGGGATGTTGAATCATGGCAGAGGAAAGAGGAAGAGATTGATATCTTAGACATTTATGATAAAAAGACCTATAAAGATATAGACATCTATTATGGAAGATTGAGAGTTAGGAAGATTTATGGAGGATTTATTGTTAGAGGAAAACACATAAATAATTTTTATCAAGAACTTTTATCTCTCAAAGATAACGGCATCTTAGATGCAGAGATTGAGCTATTTAAAGATTTCTGGGGATTGAATTTTATAAGCGTTAGATTTAAAAAAGAGATTATTAGGGACTTTGAAACAGACGGAATTTGGTATGTGTTTCCAGATTATATAAGAGACGTTGCCAGTGAGGAGTTTTTTGAGTTCTTAGATAAAATAGAGGAGGATGATTTAGCCATCTCAATTTATATGGATAAAAAACTTAGCAGGAAAGAGTTGTTTCCAATCTACTTGGGAGCTACAACTCACTACATAAAGAATGTTATTAAAAATAGAGTTAAAAAGCACTTAAATGTTAAAAAAGACACAAAAAAGGTTGAAGAGCTAACTTACAAAATAAAAAAGCTCATTGACAGCAAGGATGGAATTGCTGGGGGCTTGCATGCCATAGAACATAATATTATAAAGATAACTCCAATCTTTACATATATTGACAGTAGAGAAGTTGGTGGATACAGCTATGAGAGATTCAACAAAAATCCACTTAAAGATAAGGCAGTTATCTTTATCTATGACGGAAATGAGGGAGGTTTTGGATTAGCAGAGATTTTATATGAAAATGCTGAAAAACTGTTAAACAAAAGCTTAGAACATTTGAAAAACTGCAACTGCCCAGATGGATGTCCTCTCTGCATATACTCAACGAAGTGTGGAACATTTAACGAATTTTTAGATAAATGGCAAGCAATAAGAATTTTGGAGAAGTTACTTTCCTAACATTTTTGATATAGTATTAACTGCCTCATCTATTGTAATGGGTATCTCATCTATATTGTAGCCCATATCTCTCAACTTAATAAAAAGCTTAGATATCTCAGGAACATCTAAATTTAGTTCATCCAAATTTAATGAAAATAAATCCTTTACCTTTCCTTCAAATATGACTTTTTTGTTTAATACGTAGCATCTATCTGCCAAACATGCCAAATTTAAATCATGAGTAACTAAAACAACTGTCTTTCCACTATTTTTAAATGATTTTATCAAATTAATGATTTCAGCTCTACTCTTTGGGTCTAATGCTGATGTTGGTTCATCCATTAAAATAACCTCTGGCTCAATAGATAATATACAAGATATTGAAACCTTCTTCTTTTCTCCACCACTTAGATTGTAAGGATGCCTGTCTTTTAAATGGTAAATTTTCATATCTTTTAATGTTTTATCAGTTACTTCAATTGCCTTTTCTTTTGAGTAAAGATGTAGAGGGGAGAAAGCCACTTCATCCCAAACGGTTGGATTGAAAAGCATAGTATCTGGATTCTGAAAAACAAATCCTACTTTCCTCCTAAATTCCTTCATTAAATTTTTGTCTTTCAATATTTCCTCAGTTAATTTTTTACCTTCAAAATAAACCTCTCCCTTATTTGGAAATACCAAACCACTTAAAATTTTCAATAATGTGGTCTTTCCCGCACCGTTAGGTCCTAAAATAGCTACTACCTCATTTTTATAGATATTTAAGTTAATGTTATCCAAGGCAATAGAGCCATTAGGATATTTGTATGTAACATCCACAAGTTTATATATTTCCCTCATAATATCCCCCTATCAAACAATACAAGTAAAACAGTTGTAATTATTGAAAATAACAAAAATAGAATATCTTTAATTCCTATTTGTTCTCTGTAAATGTGTTTTATTTCTCCATTATATCCCCTTGAAAGCATTGCGTAATACACATCTTCTCCCATTTGATAAGTTTTTATAAATAACGCCCCAATAGCTTTCCCTGCCTCTTTCCAACTCTCCACCATATCCAATTTATTAACAACCCTTGATTTTCTTGAATACATCATATCCAACACAAAATTTAAAAGTAAAAATATGTATCTATATGCAAGGTTTGTTATTGTTATAATAATATCAGGAACGCCCAATTTGTTCATGGCAGAGGTAACTCTATTCCACTGCGTTGTTATTGGAATGAGGACAGCAAATGATACACATGTTGCTACTCTCAAAGTGAATGTTATAGCATATATAAGCCCATCATAAGTTATAGAGATATGGGGGTTATTTAATATAATAACTAAGTCCTTTCCAGGAGTCATAACATTAAACATCACTGGAATGGCAACAATTCCAGCAAAAATTGGGATAAAGAAATAAACCCTTTTTAAATACTGTAATAATGGTATTTTTGATAGATATGCCAAAATTAAGGCAATTGAGTTAAATACAATTAAAGTTAATATGTTTTTAGATAGGACAGTTCCAATTATAAATATAATTAGAGTTATTATTTTTATCCTGCTTTCCATATTCTGCAAAATCCCCGAAGCTTTTGAATACTTTTCAAAAAATATGCTCTCATTTAAATAATTTATTACATGCTCTATCGTCTTATCAAACAGCTTATTATTCATGGTTTCACATTTTCTAATTTTTTATATTATTAAAATAATGATATTTTTTGTTTAGTTAGTTTAAAAAATGGAACTTTATCTTTACTTTTATATTTAGTTATGTAGTTATTATTTTTTAAAAGAGAAAATTATAAAAAAGATTAGCTTGAAGATGCCTGTGGATTAACAACCTTAACCAATATATAATAAGCCCCCAAACACAAGGTAACACCAACTATTGCAGATATTATATACCCAATGGACGCATGAACTTTATCCTCCCAACCAGGGATATTATAGTCAGGGAGAGGAGCATAAGCCCAGATATCAGCTAAATGTAATAATCCGCTAACCTTATCCTCTCCAACTTTTTCAGCAACGTCTTCTGGTCCCCACTCACCCCATGCATCGCCATAATCCCAAACCAACAATATCCCAAGAGGGCAGAGGATTATCATAGCCACAATTACATAAAGAAATTTTTTAACTAATGGGTCTTGCCAATTCATGCATTCACCCCACTAACTTGTTCATTCTGGGAGGTAAATAAATCAGGTCTTGCCTTTTTAACATACCAAACAACTATTGCAGTTACCACAGCAGCTGCAGGTCCTGCTGTTACTAAGTGAGCAAATGCCATTGCTGGAACTGCAACAGTAAATGGATAAGGACAATAACCTGGTTCTATAAATGGCTGTAATCCAAACTCAAAACCTGCAACAATTGCCGCTGTGACAATCCCTACATAAGCTCCAATACCACTTGCAACGACTTCTCCAACCTTATCCCTCAAAAATTTATAAACATAATAACCTACAAATGGTAACACAACACCCATATTGAAGCAATTAGCACCAATACAAGTAATTCCTCCATCTCCAAAGAATATTGCCTGTATAATTAAAACAATGGATATTGCTATCGTTGCAACCCATGGATTGTCCATCAATATTGCTATTAATGTCCCTCCAACCATGTGGGCTGTTGTTCCATCTGGAACTGGGAGGTTGAACATCATAACCAAAAATGAAAAGGCAGTTAAAACCCCCAACAATGGCAATCTTCTTGGGTCTAACTTTTTAAGCTCTAAAATACCCTTATACCAGAATGGTAGCATTATTAAATAAAATAAAACACATGTTATCGGCCCAAGGTAGCCGTCCGGTATGTGCATAGTTTCACCTTCTTGGTATTATCAAATCTTATTAACATCATACCTAATATTTTTAATATTATTTAAACTTTTTCATTCAAAATTTATTAAAAATAAGTTGATATTTGATAAAGAAGTATTAACAAAAAAAGGAAATCAATATAGGTTAGCTTAACAAATAACATTTTAAAATAGTATGTTAATAACAATGAAGTGAGATTATGGACTGGATTGAAAAATATTTAAAAATATTGCAATGCCCATATTGCAAAGGGGATTTATACTTAGACAAAAATAAAAATAAGTTGATATGTAAAAAATGCAACAGGGTTTATGACATAATTGACGGAATCCCTATATTATTGAGATATTGAGGGATAGGATGAGGTTGTTTTTAGCTATAGATATTCCAGAAGAGATAAAAGAAGAAATAGCCAAGTTTCAAGGGCAGTTTAAAATGAAAGGGATAAAATTGGTTGAGAAAGAAAACTTACATATAACAGTTAAATTTTTAGGGGAAGTTGATGAAGAAAAATTAAAAGAAATATTAAATTTAGATTTATCAATCCAGCCAGTAAAAATAAAATTAAAAACCTTGGGGACTTTCCCAAACCCTAACTACATAAGGGTTATATGGATTGGAGCTTATAACGAAAACCTTATAGAGATTTTTAAAGAAATTGATAAAAAATTATCTAACTTAGGATTTAAGAGGGAGAGGGAGTATGTTCCTCATTTAACAATAGGTAGGGTTAAATTCATAGACAATAAGAAAAAACTAAAAGATAGAATTGAAAAATATAAAGATATTGACTTTGGAGAGTTTGAGGTAAATCACATAAAGCTTTATAAATCAACTTTAACGCCCAATGGACCAATATATGAAGTGATAAAAGAGTGGTAGCGATGGATGAAAATAAACAAAAACTACATTACATGATAAATTTATTAACAAATGGAGATAAAAGAAGATGGGTTAGACAAACCGTTTTATTTGCTCTCATCTATTATTTTATAAAGTTAAAGGTCTTTAAAGGATATGACTATGCCCCAACTCCATTCATGTGGGAGGATGAGATAAAGTTTATAAACATCTCTTATGAGGCAATAAATGATTTAAATTATTTGTTAGATAGTGGTTATCTAAATGAGATATTGTTATCGGTTAGAGGATTGAATGATTTTATCGTTGGCTACAATATTGGAAAAAAGATAGATTATAATTTTAATAAAGAGGATAGGGAAATGATTGATAATACATTGTTAGATGATGACAAAAATCTAAAAGAGATACAAATCACAAAAGAGGGAATAATATTAAAATCAAAGAGTGGATGTGAGGTTATTGAAATAAAAATAACTGACATAGATAAAATTGAATATAAATCAAAAAGCTATACATTGAAGGTATTATTATGCGACACGGGAATGTAAAGATAAAAAATCCAAAGGTAATTTTAACAGAATGGGTTCCATTTGGAAAGAATTATATGACTGAATTTATAGATAGGATTACATTGAAAGAATATCAAAGAAAGAGGATTAAATATTTCACCGCATCAGAAAGAAGGGATATAAAGGATAGAGCAATTTTTGAAACTTCGGAGTATCAAACAACAGTAAATATTATTGACTTCATCCCAGAAACATCAGTAAAATTTACCGCTAAAATAATAGGAGATGGAAGCAAGGATGTTTTTATATATGTTGATTATCTTGGAAGATGTATATATGCATCTGAAATAACAAAAGCTGGAAACGAAGAAGGGATTATAAGCTTAGATAATCTTTCTTTTGTAATCCCTGACTTAATACTTGACTCTTCAAGAATTATGAGCCACTTAATTGCTTCACCACAGAGATACTTATTAGAAACTCTCTATGGGGAAATAAAGGTTTATAAACACGTTACAGTTTTAACTGAAACTGAAATAGAGATTAATGAATACACAATATTGGAGATTAGCCAAGTTATTGGTGCAGTTAAAAATATAATTGAGATAGATGACGGTTTAATAATTTTTGGGGACTTTGGAATATTTATTTCACATAGAAATCCAGAGAAATTTGAAAAATTTATCTACTACTATCCTTTTATAAGAAGTATTACTGGTGTTTCAAGAGATTTATTTTTTAAATTAAATAATATTGCCTCAAAGTTGGAGATAATAAGTAATACGCTTGAATCGGGAGTAGATTTGGAGGACATATCTGAAATTAGAGGGGAGTTGAGTAGAATAGACAGGGAGTTAGCAGTTATAGAGATAGTTTGCGGTTATTTAAAGGAAATAATTGAATTTTTAAACTCATCCTATCCTCCAAACTTTGGGGACTTCGATTTAATGATTTTAGAGAAAGTTGAGGCAGAGAGAAAATTAAAGAGGTTAAATTATAGAATTATTGAGATAGAGAACATTTTAAAAAGTAACGATAGCTTAGCAACAAGCTTAACAAGGTTATTAACTACAATATCTGAGGATTTAGAGAGGAAAATAGCCAATCAATTAGCTGAAAATACCAAATACCAAGTAGCTCTTGGAGAGGCAATGGAAGTATTGGAGATTGGGATTTTTGGAGTTTATGCCTTAGAAGCTGCCCATATTTTACTATCAACATCTGGAAAAGAAGAATTTTTACATCACATTAAAATACTTGGATTTCCATTAGAATTTTGGATAATATTGATTGTTACAATCCTTGGGGTTTATGTTGGAAAAATTATCATTGAGTATAGAAAAAAGAAAGTTTTAAAAGAATAATTTTATTCTTCCTTAAATTTTTATTAGCTCTTTTATTTTGGTAGAATCTTAAACTTCAAAAGGATTGTCATCTCCAAATGCATTTTTTTCAATTTCATCAGTTTTTAAACTCTCGGCATTTATAAAATCAATTTCCCACAATTTAACAAGGTCTAAGTCCTCCCCTCCATATCTTCCGTCGAATTTATCTACCTTAACAATTGCGGGCACTTTTATACAAGGTCCTAAAATTATCGCCTCACCAATATTTAAACTTGTTAATTGCTTAATTAAATCTTCACTCAAATTTTCAGAAGCCATTTGGACATGTTTTTGGTCAGTTGGCTCAATAAGCTTTGATATTATTAAATTGGAACATTGGGATAAAGTTTCAGCGTCTAAGGTTTTGGGTCTTTGTGAAACTAAGCATAAACCTACTCCAAACTTTCTTCCCTCCCTTGCTATCCTACTTAAATAATACTTAGCCCTTGTTTTTCTATTTTGTGGAGCTATTAGATGAGCTTCTTCAAAAATCATGAATATTGGTTTCGCAAAATCCCTCCCCTTGTCTATAATAATCCTCTTCCTATCATCTAACACCGCTTTTGTTATGTAAGAAACAACAATATCCACAGCATTCTCATCTAACTCCTCCATTGGAATTATGTTGATGTAATGCTCTTTAATGTCATTTATTGGATTGTAGTGGAGAGTTATAATGTTCTTTCTAAACTGCAACATATCTTCCAATCTAAATATGGCTGTTTGAATACTACTTTCATCTTTTTTATAATTATCACTTACTTTATACTCCTCCAACTTCCCAATTATTGCATTTATATAGTCATCAACGGTTCTAAAATCACTTTCTTTAAATTTCTCTTTAATCTCCTTAACTGCCTTTCTTATATATGGTCTTTGCTTAGTTGCCTGGGCATCTACGCCAGCCAAATCACATAAATCATCATCATTTATCTTATAGATGTTTATCTTTGGCTCAATAATATGAACTCTAAGTTTTTCACTTTTGCAGGATATATTCCTATATTCCCCATGCATATCAAAAACTAAAACAGTAGCTTTAAGCTTATTCAACTCTCTCAGCAAAACAGCCACAGTATTTGACTTTCCCATCCCAGTCATTGCCAATATTGCCAAATGCCTTGAACACAATTTGTTTGCATCTAATTTAACCTCCACTTCTTCCCTTGTAACTAAATGACCAATTTTTAAATGTCCCTTACCAAAAACCTTTTTTAATAACTCATCATCAGCCCTGTAAATTGGTATTCCCGGCTTTGGTGGGACTCTTGGCAACTTTAAAGCTCCATCATTATCCAAATCTTTAATATCTCCTAAAACCTTTACTTTCCCCAAAATGTAATAGGATGAGTTGTCCTCAAAATCCCTAATTTTTTCCAAATGTTCAATATTTAAAATATCCTCAAAAGCCATATTTCCCTGAATTGTGCTTTCAACCATTCCCAATAATTCAGAGTTGTCATAGTTTATTTTAACATAATCCCCAACTTTTGGGGCTTCTTTAGCCAAGAATGTTAGTTCGTCAATCCTTGTCTCTCCTATTGTGTATCCAATAATTTCATTATTGTCCATCTAATCACCACTATTGTCTATTACCTTTATTTTTAAATTATTTTCTTCATTTTTAACCTCTTCACTTTCTTCTTCCTCTTCTAACTCATCTTCGTTAATTATAACTCCTCCCTTAGTTCTTGGGGCAATATCTTTTATTATCTTCATAATATCCTCATTCTCATCAGCAATTATTTTAACAAATATTCCACCATGTGTGTCTATATCAAAATTTACAGCTCCTACATATGCAGCTTGCTTATTCAAATAGAATTTTGTTGCTCTTTCACTCATTCCCTTCTCTAAAACAGTCCTTGCAGCATCCAATATTGCCTGACTTCTTAAAAGCTCTTTTAACTTATCTACACTCTTAGTTTTTCCTTCCCATCTTCCAAACTCGTTATCTTCTTTAATAAAGTTTAATTTTGCTCTTGGAAATATATTTAAGATTGATTTTTTTACTTTATATTTATCCTCGGTAGGTTTTACTTTTGCCCTAATTATAACTTCCATAATATCACCAATTTTTTAATTTTTTGAGTATTAACATAATTTTTTGTATATAAGATTTTCATCCTATTGTTATTTTCCAATTTATGGATTTTTTAATGCCAATATCAG